>CAKOXI010000022.1 GCA_934130045.1 uncultured Bacilli bacterium
ATGAAAAAAGAATTGGTACAAAACTGTCCAATTCCTAGATTGACATTTTTGTCCAATTCTATATTAACATTTACAAACCTCTTTTCAAAAATTATATATTTTAGTTCTATTAAAGAAATCTAATTTATTAATATATGTTTTTTTATATGAAATAATTTAATATTATAGTTAATAATAAATATATTTATTTTAAGGTAAAAATTAATGTGTAAAAACTATGTAAATTTATGTCGAAATATGTCTTTTTTAATGTAAATAAAAAATTTTTATAGTAAAATATAATTATGATTGGAGGGTTTTTATGAAAAATAAAATTAAAGTTGTTCAATATGGAACTGGAAAGATGTCAGCATATACTATGCGTTATGTTTTTGAACATGGTGGTTTAGTAGTAGGGGCTTTAGATATTAATCCAAATGTGATTGGAAAAGATATTGGTGATATAATTGGTTGTGAAAAAAAGGGTGTTATTATAGATGATGTTAAAAATGCTGAGGAAATGTTAACTGAGTTAAAACCAGATGCTTGTATAATAACAACCATGAGTTTATTATCTGATGTTGAAGAAGCTTTAATGATATGTGCAAAATGTGGTGTTAATGCTATTACTACATGTGAGGAGGCTTTTTATTCATTTAATTCAAATCCTAGTTTAACTAAAAAAATTGATGAATTGGCTAAAAAAAATAATTGTACTATTACAGGAAGCGGTTATCAAGATTTATATTGGGGAAATTTAATTTCTGGACTTTCTGCATCAACAAATATGATAAAGAAAATAAAAGGTAGTTCATCTTACAATGTTGAAGATTATGGTATAGCTTTAGCGAAAGCTCATGGTGCTGGTTTAACTATGGAAGAATTTGAACGTGATGTTGCTTCAGTTGATAAAATTTCTGACGAAGAACGTAATAGTTTGATAAATGAAGGAAAGTATTTACCTTCATATATGTGGAATGTAAATGGTTGGCTTGCTGATAAATTAGGATTAACTGTTACACATCAAAGTCAGAAGTGTGTACCACAAACTAATTCTTATGACATTGAATCATCTACACTTGGTATGACAATTAAAGCAGGTATGGCAACTGGAATGAGTGCACTTGTTACAACTGAAACTAAAGAAGGTATCATTATTGAAACAGAATGTATTGGAAAAGTTTATAATAATGAAGAATTTGATAAAAATGAATGGACAATTGAAGGGGAACCTAATACAACTATGATTATTAATAGACCATCTACTGTTGAATTAACTTGTGCAACTGTTGTAAATAGAATTCCTGATTTAATTAATGCTAGATGTGGTTTTGTTCCAACTTCAGAATTTGATGAACCAATGTATAAAATAAAAGATTTAAATGAATATGTAAAATAATTATATAAAAAGGAATTTTTTCCTTTTTTTGTTATTTTATTAAGCTTTATATGATATAATTTATTAGAGGTGTAGAGATATGAATTTGAAATTATATAATTCATTAACTAGAAAAAAGGAAACATTTGTACCTATTGTTGAAAATCATGTTGGTATGTATGTATGTGGACCTACTGTATATGGACTTCCCCATTTAGGACATGCTAGATCTTATATATTTTTTGATACATTAAGAAGATATTTTGAATATAATGGCTACAGTGTAAAGTATGTACAAAATATAACAGATGTTGGACATATTGTTGGCGATATTGATGATGGAGAAGATAAAATTCAAAAGCAAGCTTTGATAGAAAAAACTGATCCTGTTGCAATTGCTTATAAGTATGAAACCATATATTTTAAGGCAATGGATAGATTAAATGTTTTAAGACCTACGATTAGTTGTCGTGCAACTGGTCATATAATTGAAATGATTGAAATGATAAATAAATTATTAGAAAAAGGGTATGCTTATCAAACTCAAAATGGTAATGTTTATTTTGATATTCATAAATTTAGAGATTATGGTATTTTATCTGGTAGAAAATTAGATGAAACTTTAACTGGTCAAAGAATATCTATAGCAAGTGATAAACATTGTAATGAGGATTTTGCTTTATGGAAAGCTGCTGATAATGGTCATATTATGCGTTGGGCTTCACCGTTTGGAATTGGATATCCTGGTTGGCATATTGAATGTTCTGTTATGTCTAAGAAATATTTAGGTGAAAATTTTGATATTCATGGCGGTGGTATTGATAATATTTTTCCACATCACGAATGTGAAATTGCTCAGTCAACATGTGCAAATGATAAACCTTTTGCCAACTATTTTGTACATAATAATCTTGTTACAATTAATGGACAAAAAATGTCTAAATCGTTGGGTAATTATGTTGACTTAGAAACATTATTAGATAAATATAATCCTAATATTTTAAGATTATATTTATTAAAAAATCATTACCGAAGTGTTCTTGATTTTAATGATGATGCATTATTAGAAGTAACAAAAATATATAATAAATTTGTTGATTTTTTTGATAAGTATAAAGATTTAGATGATTTTGATCAAAAAAAATATAGTGATGTTGAAGATTGTTTGAATAAGTTTTTTGAAGCTATGGATGATGACATAAATACTTCTTTGGCTTTATCATATTTAATGGAACTTGTTAAAATTGCTAATTCAAGTAGTGATATGTCAAAAATTAGTTTTATATATATGAAAGTTTATGAACTATTAACTAAAATATTTGGTTTAAATATTGTAAAAACTGAATCCAATATAGATTCTGAAAAGTTTATAAATATATTAATAAAGTTAAGAGATAAATTTAAAAATGATAAAAATTATGAGATGGCTGATTATATTAGAGGTCAATTGTTAGATGCCGGTATTACTTTAATTGATAGTAAAGATGGTACAAAGTATAAAAAATAAAACATTTCGTTTTATTTTTTTGATAGAAAAATGTATACAAAAATACCTTAAAATGTTATACTTGTATTGTTAATTAGTTGTAGGAGATGATGATATGTTAATTTTAACTAAAGCAATACTTGCATTGATGATTGGATTTATTTTATCCGTTATATTTGGTTTTTTCTTTATTCCAGTTTTAAAGAAAATGAATATTAAACAAAAGGTTAGTACTTTTTTATCCCAGCATAAAAAGAAAGATGGTACTCCTACAATGGGTGGTTTAATTTTTATTATTCCTACTATTTTGACGGTAATTATATTATTATTATTAAATAAAATTGAATTTACGGAAAACTTATTTATTGTTATGTTTGTATTTATTTCGTATGCAATACTTGGATTTTTAGATGATTTTTTAATTATAAAAAATGGTAATAATGCAGGTTTAACAGTTTTACAAAAATTATTTGGTCAACTTTTTATTGCTGTAATTTTTTTCTATATATTTATTCATAATGGAAATGAACCAGTTTTGGATATTCATACATTAGGAATAAAAATTAATATGGGATGGTTTCATGGAATTTTTTTACTTTTTGTTTTATTAGCTGGATCTAATTCTGTAAATTTGACTGATGGATTAGATGGATTAGCTGGTGGGTTATCGCTTATTGCTTTTTTAGCATTTGGACTTATTAGTTGGAATTCTACATGGGTTCCTGGAAGTGAAGATATAGCTATATTTTGCTTTATTTTAGTTGGATCATTACTTGGATTTTTATTTTATAATACTCATCCAGCTAAAGTATTTATGGGAGATACGGGATCATTATCTCTTGGAGCCACTTTGGCTACAGTTGCAATTTTAACTAATCATGAAATTACTTTGGTAATAGTTGCTGGTGTTTTTGTTGTTGAAACTTTAAGTTGTATTATTCAAAGAATTGCTATTAAAAGATTTCATAGAAAAGTTTTTTTAATGGCTCCAATACATCATCATTTTGAAAAATTAGGTTGGCAAGAACAAGATATTGTTAAGGTTTTTTGGGTATTTGGTTTTATTTTAAGTATGCTTGGAATTTTCTTTGGTGTTTGGTTATAAAATTGACATATCATATTTTTTATGATAATATAAACTCCTGTCTGGAAGGGAAGAAGTAATGAAAAAAATTTTAATTATGTTTTCAGTTATTATGTTTTTAACTGGTTGTAGAGAAAAAAATATTAATTGTGAAATGAATATTAAAGAAAAAAATATATCTTCTAATGTGTTTGTTAACGGAGTTTTTGATAATGATAAGTTGGTTAAACAAAGTATTAAAATTAGTTTTGATTTATCAGAATATTTAGAGTATGCTGATATAGATACATATTATGAAAATTTTAAAAATGAATATTCAAGTTATGATAATGTTGAAGGAGTTTTACTTGATATTTCTAAAAATGATAATAATATTGTTATTAATATACAAATTGATTTAGAAAAAATTGATCCTGAGACATATAAAGAATTAGATTTTGGTAATGGGAATGTTATAGTTTCTTCAAAGGTTTTTGAAAATGAATTTGTTGATATGGGATTTACTTGTAATAATGAATAAAAAATTAATAAGTTTTATATTAATTTTTTTATTTTACTTTTTAGCATAATAATGTTTATATTGCTTTATTGACACAGCAAATATTTGGTGTTATAATAACATAACATTAAATGAGGTGATTTTATGTTAACATTTTTAAATGGAGAAAATAGTGATTCATATAAAATGGCTGTTTGTTTAGATAATAAATTAAAGTTAATTGGATATGGATTTAATTATTATCAAATATTAGGTTTGGATATAAATTATACAAGGGAAGAATTAGATGAAAATTATAAAAATCTGATGGATTTAATGAGTAATAATAATGTGCTTGAAGAAGAAAAAAATCTTGTTATTGAAGCACATAGATGTTTTACTAGTTTTTTAGGTTCTACATGGTATGAAAAAGATGTTGGCTCTTATGAAAGAAGTAATGTTTCTCGTCAATATGAAGTTTCTAATAATTCAAAAAAAATGTTTTCAAATTTGGAAAAAGAAATAGGTAATAAAGTAGTTGTCAATTATATTGAAAAAAAAGATAATGAATTTATTGAGAATAATATAGTTGGTATTCTTGCAAATGTTGATAATTTTAATAATATTACTATCTGTGGTCTTGATAATTTTGATATAGAGTTTTTAGGTGAAAATTCAGCAATAATTAAGATAACTGATAAGAGTGGAAAAGTATTATATTCAAATGAATATTTAGAAGATAAAAGTAAGCGAGAATTGTATACTTTTGAAAAAGATGTAGTTGATGGTTTTAAAATAGCTAGTTGGGGATTTTATAATGTCAGAAAATTAGAGCTTGAAGAAAATTTAAAAAATGTTAAAAATAATGCATATGTAAAAAAAATATAGTGAATTTTCACTATATTTTTTATTATATTTGTTCAATTTTCATTAAATTTGTATGTTTTGCTTGATGTTTAGGGAATGAACCTGTAATTACAATAATATCATCTTTTTCTAAGTTATATTTTTCTATAGCTTTTTCTTTTGCAACTCTAATAATATCATCAGTACTATCCATAACACCAACATTTACAGGATATACTCCCCAGTTTAAGGCAAGTTTACGTCCTGTTTTATCATCAGGTACTAATGCTAAAATAGGTGCTTTTGGTTTTAGATTACTTATTACTTTTGCAGTTTGACCAGTCATTGTTGCTGCACAAATTAATTTTGCATTTAATAAATCAACACTATCAATTACACTTCTTGCAATTGCTGTTGTGATATTATTAGTAGTTGGTTCATAATTGAATTCTGCAAATTTTTCAGCTGTTTTACAAATATTAGCCATAGCTCTAACTGTTTCAATTGGGTGTTTTCCTACTGTTGTTTCACCACTTAGCATAACAGCATCTGTTCCATCAAATACGGCATTAGCTATATCACTTGTTTCAGCTCTTTTTGGTCTTGTATTTTCCATCATTGTTTCAAGCATTTCTGTAGCAACAATACAAATTTTATTCATTCTACGGCAAGTTTTAATCATTTTCTTTTGAACGATTGGTAACATTTCACTTGGAATTTCAGTTCCCAAATCTCCACGAGCAACCATTGCTCCATCAGATACTTCAAGAATTTTTTCTAAGTTTTTGATACCTAATTCACTTTCAATTTTACAAATAATTTGTAAATCTTCTCTTCCTTGTTCTTTTAAGATTTCTTTAACTTCTAAAACATCTTCAGGGCAACTTACAAATGAAATAGCTAAGAATTCTCCACCATTTTTACATGCATAAATAATATCTTCTCTATCTGTTTCACTAATGTATGGAATATCAAGTTTTTTACCAGGTACGCTTAAACTTTTACGATTTCCTAATTTTCCACCATTAACGATTTTACAAGTTACTCCATCAGCTTCTTTAGAAATAACTTCAATTTTCATTTTAGCATTTTCAAGTAAAACTACATCTCCTACAACTAAATCGTCAAGAACATTTGGGTGGTTAACTGTAATTCTTTCTTCATTACCAACAACGTTGTCTTTAACAATACGAATTGTTTTACCTTCTACTAAATTGATTGATTCTCCTTCAAGTACACCACTTCTAAATTCAGGACCTTTAGTATCCCATAAAATAGCAACATTTTTTCCAGTTCTTTTTCTTACTTCACGAGCTGAATCTTGTGCCATTTGTCTTTCTTCCATTGTAGCGTGTGAGAAATTAATTCTTGCAACATTCATTCCAGCTAATACCATTTGTTCCATAACATCGGCATTATTACTAGCTGGTCCAATACTACAAATAATTTTTGTTTTTTTCATATATTTACTCCTTTCAAAATAGACAAGATGATTATATCACAAATTTATAATAATGTAGAATAAATTTTAAAAATTTTTCAATTTTTTCTTTGAAAAATTAAATATTTATGATATATTACTCTAATACCCTTAAAAAATGGAGATGATTTTGTGGAAAAAAATAAATTTATTTTTATATCAGAACAATGGTTTAGTTATTATAAGAGAGTTTATAATATTTTCTTACAAATGATATTAATGAATAGAGATGACAATAATTTAAACATGCAATTATCCTTTTTTAATTCAATTTCTCAAGATGAATATGATTTTAATAAAGGTCAAATCGTTAAGTTAGAACTTTTTAAGAATAATAGAGTGTTAAATAGTATATCTTTAAAAACTAGCGATAGTGAGGAACAGTTATTTCAATATGTTTGGATTATGGTTGTTAATCATTTTATTAGTGAAAATTATAATCCTGCAAGAAAAATTAAAATAAATGAGTTTGGTGGCTCAACAAGGAGTTTTAAGTATTTATTGAGTGAAATTAAAAATAATGCTGATATACCTATGATTAGAGCAAATTTTTCATTAACTTATAATAAGTCTGAGTATGATGAAATGTTACACCATATGGTACTAAATCATAACAATTATCATGATAATAATATATTAGTAAATAATGTAAGAAATTATATTTTGAATAATTTAGATAATGATATTTCTGAAGAATTAAATAGTTCTTTTAATCAATCAAGAAAAGTTTATGAACATTTAATTAATAGTCGTCATGTTGCATAATTATAATCGATTTATTTGATTATTTATGTTACAATATTTGTGTACTAGATAATATTGTAAACTTTTTTTGTTTACTTTTTTTAGAAAGATAGGTAAAAAATTATGGAAAAAATAATTTTAGTAGATGGTAATAATTTATTATTTAGAAGTTATTATGCGACTGCATATAATGGTAATTTAATGAAAAATAGTAAAAATTTTCCAACCAATGCTTTATTTGGATTTGTAAATATGATAAATAAGATAGTTTCAGATGAAAAGCCAGTATATATGATTGTTGCCTTTGATAAGGGTAAAACTTTTAGACATAAAAAATATGATTTTTATAAAGGTGGTAGGGGGGAGACTCCTGATGAATTAAAAATGCAGTTTCCACTTGCTAAAGAAATACTTGATGCAATGGGAATAAAATATTATGAAATCGATAATTATGAAGCTGATGATATTATTGGAACATTCTCTGAGTATTGTAATAAAGATTCTAAGTATGATGGATTGATTATTAGTAGTGATAAAGACTTATTACAACTTATAACTGATGATGTTCATATTAAGTTGTTAAAACAAAAAGATTACATTTATTATGATAAGAATTCATTTATTTCAGATTATGGTATAGAACCAATACATGTAATTGACCTAAAAGCTTTGATGGGAGATGCTTCAGATAATATTCCGGGTGTTAAAGGAATAGGTGAAAAAACCGCTTTAAAGTTATTACAAGAATATAAAACTTTAGATAATATATATAATAATATTGATAATATAAAAGGTGCTTTAAAGGTAAAATTAACTAATGATAAAGAAAATGCTTATATGAGTTATGAAATAGCAACTATAGTAAAAGATGTTCCTATTGAAATAAGTTTAGAAGATATAAAATATAAGGGTGAAAATCATGAAAAATTAATTAATATATATGAAGAATTAGAATTTTATTCTTTTATAAAAAAACAACAAATTTCTAAACCAAAAGAAGAAAGTAAAGTAGTAGTTTTAGATAATTTAGACGATGTAAAAATAACAGAAGATTCAGCTGTTTATTTAGAAATATTAGGCCATAACTACCATACTTCTAAAATATTAGGATTAGCAATTTATAATAAAAGTCAAAATTTTTATATACCTTTTGAAGTATTAAAGAAAAATCCTTCTATATTAAATGGATTTAAAAAAATAACTTATGATTTAAAGAAACATTATGTTGCTTTAAAATGGCAAAATATTAATTTTGATAATGTTTTATTTGATACTATGTTAGCAAGTTATTTGCTTGATTATAATATTAAAGATGATATTGCCTATTTAGCTAATAGTTTTAATTATGATATTGAATTTTATGAAAATATATATGGTAAAACAAAATTTGTAGAACCTAGTATTGATGTTATTAAAGAAAATGCTTCTAAAAAGGCCAAATTTATTTATGAAACTGTAAATGAATTTAAGGATAAAATAAAAAGTGAAGAAATGGAAAATTTACTATACGATATAGAAATGCCTCTATCTTATGTATTAGGCGATATGGAGTATGACGGAGTATATGTTGATACTAATAAATTAACAGAAATGGGTAATGAAATTAAAGTAAAAATTGAAGAAATAAGTAATCAAATATATGAAATAGCTGGAGAAAAATTTAATATATCTTCTCCAAAACAATTAGGTGAGGTATTATTTGAAAAAATGCAGTTACCTTATAATAAAAAAAGGACAAGTGGATATTCAACTTCAATTGATGTTTTAACTAAACTAAAAGATATTAATCCAATTATAAATTTAATAATTGATTATAGAATGTATTCAAAGTTATTTACAACATATATAGAGGGATTATCTAATTATGTTTTAAGCGACAATAAAATTCATACAATTTATACTCAAGCTTTAACAAGAACTGGTAGACTATCTTCGATTGAACCAAATTTACAAAATATTCCAACTCGTCAAGAATATGGAAAATTAATAAAGAAAGCTTTTGTACCATCAGATAATTCATTAATTGTAAGTGCCGATTATTCACAGATTGAACTTAGAATTTTAGCTTCTATGGCTGGAATTGATTCTTTAATAGAAGCTTTTAAAAATGGAGACGATATACACGCTAAAACTGCAAGTGATATTTTTCATGTGCCTATAGATGATGTTACAAGCGAAATGCGTAGAATGGCTAAAGCTGTAAATTTTGGAATTATTTATGGTATAAGTGGTTTTGGATTGTCAGAAAACTTGGATATTCCAGTTGGTGAAGCAAAAAGGTTTATAGATCATTATTTAGAAAGTTATCCAGGTATAAAAACATATATGGATGAATGTATAAAAAAAGCTTATTTGGATGGTTACGTAAAGACATTATTTAATCGTAAAAGAATTATACCAGAATTAGCTAATAAAAATTATATGATTAGAAGTCAAGGAGAGAGAATGGCTTTAAATACACCAATTCAAGGTACAAGTGCGGATATAATCAAAAAAGCTATGATTGAAATTCATAATAGATTTAGGAAACAAAATATAAAAAGTAAAATGATTTTACAAGTACACGATGAACTTATTTTTGAATGCCTAGAAAGTGAACTTGAAATTATTAAATCAATTGTAAAGGAAGTTATGGAAGGTGTAGTTAATATAAGTGTACCTTTAAGGGTTGATATTAATTATGGAAAAAATTGGTATGATGCAAAATAGTAAAAAATAGGGAAATATTATATTCCTTATTTTTTTGTTTACATAGAATATTTAAGAGGTGTTTATCTTGTATTGTGTTACTGGTGTTTTAACGGTTAGTTTAGTTATTAATACATTTTTATCTTTATTTAAAATTATAATGGGAATTATTTTTTTATCAGGATCTTTAGTAGCTGATGGTATTCACTCATTTAGTGATTTAATTACTGATGTGGTAGGAATTATAGGAGCTGTTTTTTCAAAAAAACCACCTGATGAAAAACATCCATTTGGTCATGGGAGAATGGAATATTTAATAAGTATTTTTATTGGTTTAGTTATAATAATATTAAGTATTACTATTATTTTTGAATCTTTAAGAAAAAATATTGTTATTCCCAGTGTTTTGACCATATTTGTTAGTCTTATAACGATTATTGTTAAGTATTTTTTAGCAAGATTTTTAGTAAAAAAAGGAAAAGAGTTAGATAGTAGTATATTAGTTTCTAGTGGAAGTGAAAGCAGTACAGATGTTATTAGTTCTATAGTTGTACTCATTTCTTCTATATTAATGCAGTTAGATATCGAATTTTTTAAGTATTCTGATATTATTGCTAGTATAATAGTTGGAATTTTTATTTTTAAGGTTGGATTTGATATTTTAAAGGAAAATGTGAGTACAATTTTAGGTGAAAAGGAAACTGATTTGGAATATTTAAATTCTATTAAAAATTTAATATTAACAAATCAAAATATTCAGAATGTAGATAATATAATTATTTTAAAATATGGAATATATAATAAATTAATTGTAAGTGTTTTTGTTTTACCAAATTTGACAATTATTGAGTCTAATTTGATAATTAGTAAAATAGAAAAAATTATAAAAACTAATTTTAAAAAAATTGATTATGTTTTTATAAATGTTTTGCCATATTCAGAAAAAATTTGATTATCAATTATAAAATGTAGATAGCTATATATGATTAGTATATAATTAGGCAATTTTTGATATTTTAAAATTGCTTTTTTTCTTGTATAACTATCTATTTTGTTGTATAATTTTACTAGGTGGTTGTGGTGTTTAAAATTGGAAATGTAGAAATTAAAAATAGGGTTGTTTTAGCGCCAATGGCTGGTATATGTAATAGTGCATTTAGAAGAATCATTAAAGAAATGGGCTGTGGGTTAATATATGCAGAGATGGTTAGTGATAAAGCAATTATGTATGAAAATGAAAAAACTATTGATATGCTTTACATGACTGATTTTGAAAGACCAATAGCCCAACAGATTTTTGGAAGTGATAGGGAATCATTTGTTATTGCTGCTAAGAGAATTTATGATGAAATGCATCCTGATATAATTGATATAAATATGGGATGTCCTGTTCCAAAAGTTGCTTTAAGAAGTCAAGCAGGTAGTGCATTACTTAAAAATCCTTTTAAAGTTAAAGAAATTATTGAAAGTGTTGTTAAATCTGTTCCAGTACCTGTTACTGTAAAAATAAGAAGTGGTTGGGATAATGATCATATTAATGCTGTAGAAATTGCTAAAATAGCTGAAGAAGCTGGAGCTAGCGCAATTGCTGTTCATCCTAGAACCCGCAGTCAACAATATAGTGGACAAGCTGATTGGAGTATTATAAAAAAGGTTAAGGAAGCGGTATCAATTCCAGTAATAGGTAATGGTGATATAAAATCAGTTTTTGATGCTAGGCGTATGTTAACTGAAACTGGTTGTGATGCAGTAATGATAGGACGAGCAGTTTTAGGTAACCCATGGCTTATTAAAGACTGTGTAGAATATTTAGAAAATGGGAAAGTTTCAAATGAAGTTACGGATTTAGAAAAGATAGATATGATTTTAAAACATTTTCATTATTTGCTTGAGATAAAAAGTGAACACATTGCAGTTACAGAAATGCGTAGTCATGCTGCTTGGTATTTAAAAGGTATTAAAAATTCTGTGGAAGTGAAAAAACAAATTTTTAAATGTAATACACGTGAAGAATTAGAAAATGTATTAATTACATTTAGAAAGGAACTATATGAAAGAGGTTAGAGCAAGTTTTGGAAAAAGATTTTTAGCTTTTTTTATAGATATGTTAATTACTGGTGGAATAATATTTTTGATTAGTATTTTATTACCTGAAAATAAAAATATAACTATTTTAAATAAAGAGTTAGTTAGTGTTATGGAAGAATTTTCAATGAAAAAAGTAGATTTTTTTGTTTATTTTAGCCATGTAGCTCTTATATTTAAAGATTTAGATAAAGCTAGAATTATGTATAGTATTATAAATGCATTGGTTATTTTTATTTATTTTATATTTGTTCCTTATTTTTTTGATGGTAAAACAGTGGGTAAAAAAATATTAAAAATTAAAACAATTAGAAATGATAAAGAATGTCTATCATTAAAAAATTTGGTAATTAAAAATATGATTGATACAGGACTTTTGTATATGTTATTTTCACTTATGTTAATATATATTTTACCAGGATATTCTTATTTTATATCTGTAATAGTTTTATCTATCTTACAGATTTGTTTAATTATAGCAAGTATATGCATGATAATAAAAAGAAAAGATAAACGTGGTTTAAATGATATTTTAAGTGGTACAAAAGTTGTTAATGATTTTGAAGAAACTAAATTAGATTCAAATAATATAGAAAACGATATAGAGGTGGAACAATGAGAGAATTTAGTGAACAAGAATTAGTTAGAAGAGGAAAAGTAGAAGAAATAAGAAAGTTTTGTAATCCATATCCAGAAAAATATGAAATTACACATAGTTTAAAAGATGCAAGTAATCTTCCTGATGAAGAAAAAAATGTAAGTGTTGCAGGAAGAATAGTATTTATGCGTAAAATGGGAAAATTAAGTTTCTTAAAATTACGTGATATTGAAGGAGAACTTCAAATTTCTATAAAAATAGATTTAGTAGGAGAAGAAAAATATGAATTCTTTAAATCAAATGTTGATGTAGGAGATTTTATTGGTGCGAGGGGTGAAATTTTTACAACTCATACAGGTGAAAAAACCCTAAGAGCAGATGATTTTGAATTTTTAGGTAAAGCTTTAAAACCATTACCAGAGAAATTTCATGGTTTAAGTGATATCGAAACAATTTATAGAAATCGTTATGTTGATTTAATAATGAATGAGGAATCACGTACTAAGTTTTTGTTTAGAAGCAATTTAATTCGTGAAATTAGAAGTTTTTTAAATAACAATGGTTATATTGAAATTGAAACACCAATTTTAAATAATAAAGCAAGTGGTGCTTTAGCAAAACCATTTATTACTCATCATAATGCACTAGATATAGATTTATATTTGCGAATTGCGCCAGAAACATATTTAAAAAGAGCAATAGTAGGTGGATTTACAAAAGTTTTTGAATTTGCAAGATGTTTTAGAAATGAGGGAATTGATGCAACTCACTTACAAGACTTTACTATGCTAGAAGGATATGGTGCATATCTAAATTATAAAGACAATATGAAATTTTTACGTGAAATGATTCAAACAGTTGTTATGAATTTGTTTGGTAAATTAGAACTTACTATTGAAGGAAAGACAATTGATATAAGTGGTGAGTGGGAAAGTATTTCAATGCGTGATTTAATTTTAAAACATTCTAATATAGATATATATGAGTATAATACAAAAGAAAAATTATTAGAAAAAATCAAGTTAGAAAAATTAGAAATTGATAGTGAAACTCCATTAGAATCATTAGGTTATGGAAATTTAGTAGATCAACTTTATAAAAAAGTTGCACGTCCATTTGTTTTAGGACCAGTTTTCTTAACTGAACATCCAATCAGTTTATCACCACTTGCAAGAGCAAATGACTTAAATAAAGAATTAACAGACCGTTTTCAACTTATTATGAATGGTGCAGAAATTATTAATGCTTATTCAGAATTAGTTGATCCTATGGAACAAGAAAAAAGATTAATTGAACAAGCTAATTTAAAAGCTAATGGTGATGACGAGGCTATGATGATGGATTACGATTATATTGAGGCTATGGAATATGGAATGCCACCTATTTCTGGTTGGGGAATTGGAATTGATCGTTTAGTTCAAATTTTAACTAATTCTGATAATATTAAGGATACAATTATGTTTCCATTAATGAAGCCTGTTGATAAGGAAAATAATTAATGAAAATTATTTTGGTTAGACATGGTGAAACTGATTGGAATTTAAAACATATAATGCAAGGTATTACCGATATACCTTTAAATGAAAAAGGAAAAAAACAGGCATTAATGGTTTCTAAAAAATTAGAAAATACAAAAATTGATGTATGTTTTTCTAGTCCACTTAAAAGAGCAGTTCAAACCTTAAATATAATTACTAAGGTTTCTCCTATAATTGATAATCGATTAATTGAACGTAATATGGGTGAACTAGAGGGTAAGAATCATAAATACTATGATGCTAAATTGTACTGGAATTATAAAATTAATTCTAATTTATATGGAGTAGAAAGTATTAGTTCTTTATTTAAAAGAGTAACTGACTTTTTCTATGAAATAAAAGATAAATATTATAATTCAACGGTTTTAATAGTTTCACACGGAGCCACTATAAGAGCACTTCATTATGTTATTAGTGGATATAATGAAGATACAAATTTTTTAGATACAAAAACTCCAAATTGTTGTGTTTTTGAATATGATATATAAGAAAGAGGGAAAAAAATGAAAATTTTGTCTGTAAATGCAGGAAGTTCTTCTTTAAAATTTCAAGCTTATGAAATGCCTGAAGAACGCGTATTAATATCTGGTAATTTTGAAAGAATAGGTAATACTAATGATAGCTTTTATACTATTAAAATAAATGGCGAAAAAATAGAGAAAAAAGCTCCATTAAGTAATCACGAGGATGCTGTAAATTTATTAAC
Organism: uncultured Bacilli bacterium; assembly: GCA_934130045.1. Lineage (GTDB taxonomy): Bacteria > Bacillota_I > Bacilli_A > RF39 > UBA660 > CAJLIR01. The sequence goes on from CAKOXI010000022.1 coordinate 15,091, forward strand.
AGAAGAATTACTAAATAATAATATTGTTAAATCTTTAGATGAAATAAAAGGTATAGGTCATAGAGTTGTTGCAGGAGGGGATATTTTTAATTCATCAGTTATTTTAGATGACGAGAAAATACAACAAATTTCTGATTTAAGTGTTCTAGCTCCACTTCATAATCCTGGTGCAGTAATTGGAATGAAAGCATTTAAAAGATTTATTCCTGGTGCTATAGGAACAGCAGTTTTCGATACAGCTTTCCATCAAACTATGAGTCCTAGTACATATCTTTACGCACTACCTTATGAATGGTATACAAAATATAAAGTAAGAAGATATGGAGCGCATGGAACAAGTCATAAGTTTGTAGCTATTAGATTAAGTGAAATTTTAAATAAAAGTGATGCTAAAGTTATTGTTTGTCATATTGGTAATGGTGCAAGTATTACTGCAGTTGATTCTTTAAAATGTGTTGATACTTCTATGGGATTTACACCAAATGCAGGTGTTATTATGGGAACACGTTGTGGTGATATTGATGCATCAATTATTCCATATATGATGAAACAAGCTGATTTATCTATTAGCGATATTGATAGAATTATTAATAAAGAAAGTGGTTTACTTGGTATATCGCATGTTTCTAATGATCATAGAGATATAGAGCATGGTATTGAAAATAATGATGAAATGTGTATTTTAGCTGAAAAAATGTACATAAGAAGAATTGTTGATTATATTGCAAAATATTATGTTCTATTAGGTGGAGTTGACGCTATTGCCTTTACTGCTGGAGTTGGTGAAAATTCTTATCAAGTAAGAAAAAGAGTTATTGATTCACTTAAAGTATTAGGTATAAAGTTAGATGAAGAAGCTAATAAAGTTATGGGGCGTGAAGCTTTAATTACGACAAGTGATTCTAGTATTCCTTGTTATGTAATACCAACTGATGAAGAACTTATGATTGCTCGTGATACATACGAATTAATAAAGTAGGAAGAGTGGTAGTGTGTATAATAGTATCTATAAAAAAATTTATAAAAAAATTAAGGATTATGATACAATTGTAATTGCTCGTCATATTGGACCAGATCCAGATGCTTTGGCTAGTCAATTAGGTCTTAAAGAAATAATTCTAAATACATTTCCTAAAAAGAAAGTATATGCGGTTGGTTGTCCTACCTCAAAATTTCGTTATTTAGGTACTTTGGATAAAATTGATAACATTGATTTATCTAATGCATTATTAATTGTTACTGATACTCCTGATAGGAAAAGAGTTGATTCTATTAATTTTGCTTTATTTAAGGATAGTATAAAGA
>CAKOXI010000023.1 GCA_934130045.1 uncultured Bacilli bacterium
ATTAACAAAATCTAAATTATAGTTTTCTAAACTACCAATATGTTCTTCTAATTTTTTTATATAAATAATAATTAATTTTTTTAATTCATTTAAAATTTTAATTTCATTTTCAGAATTAGTTAATTCATTATTTATAGAATTGTTTAATTCCTCTAATATTTCTTTATTTAAAGTAATATTATCGTTATCAAATTTAAAGAATAAATTTTTAAGAAAATTTTTTTTACCATTTGAAGTTGTTAACTCATTAAATTTTTGTTTTATTTGATGAATTTTAATATCTTTAGAAAAGTTAGTTACTGTATTATGTAGGGTAGTGGATATATATAGGGGATAGATATTTAAATCATTTCCAAAATTAAATAATTCCATATATTCATTATTATTTAATTTTTTTATTTGATAATTTTTTAAATCATTTGTTACTTCAAGTATATTTTTATTATTAAGGTTATTTTCTATTGTATTTAATGTAATAATGGATGTTTTTTTACTTTGAACATATTCTTTTATATAATCTTCAAAGTCTTTTCTATAATCGTAACTGATTGAATTATTTAAATTATGTATAATTGTATTAATGATATCTTGATGTTCAGAATAGATAAAATATTTTTGATTAGTAATATTATTATATTTTAATTTTGCTTTGATTTTATCTAATAGCTCTTTTTTTCTAATTTTATCAATATAGGTATTGCTTATAATTTGTTTTCCATATTCAATATTCTTTTTATATGAATTTCTTAATTCAGTTAAATTTATTGGTGTGTTATAAATAATTAAGTTTTTAATAAAATAAATATCTACTGAATCTATTGATAAATTTGAATTAAAAATTGAATCAATTATATTAAATAAACTTGAATTTAGATTAATATTAAAATATTTTGCTTCATTATCCTCTTGTATTTGTTCACAAATTTTATTTAAGTCTGTGTAAATAATATTTTTAGAAACTATAATGGTATCTAATTTTGGACAATTTTGAAATACATTTTGTATATCATATATTATTTCATCACGTATTATATTATTGGTAATATTGATTAACTGTAAGTTTGTACAATTTTCAAAAGCCCCATAACCAATTTCATTTACAGTTATACTACTTGGTAAATTAATTGATTTTAAATTTGTACAACTTCTAAAAGCATGATCTTCAATTACATTTACACTATCTGGAATATTAATTTTTTTAAGGTTTTGGCATCCTCCAAATGTACGTCTTTCAATTTTAGTTATATTATTTGGTAGATGATTAATTGATTGTAGGTTTGTGCAGTTTTCAAAGGCTCCAGCTCCAATTTCAGTTACACTACTTGGTAGATTAATTTTTTCTAGGAAATTACAGCCACTAAAAGCAAAATCCCCAATGTATGTTATACTATCTGGCAAATTGATCGATTTTAAATTTGTACAGTTATAAAATGCCCAATATCCAATTTTAGTTATACCATATGGTAAGTTAATTGATTGTAAATTTGTGCAATTATAAAAAGCTTCCTGTTCAATTATTTCTATATTATTGGGTATTTCAAATGTACCATTTATTATATCTTCATTAGTTACATTCATAAGTTTATTATTTTTAATTTCCATAAAATACCTCTCAGACAAATGCTGTTTCATATAATATCATAATGGCTAATGATTATCAATATTAATATTTAAAATGTATAGAAAATAATAGATTAAACATTGTTTTTTTGATATAATTATTAATGGTGAATTACATGAAAAGAGAAAACATTAGAAATTTTTCCATAATTGCGCATATTGATCATGGTAAAAGTACACTTGCAGATAGAATACTAGAACTTACTGGCGCTGTTAGTGAAAGAGAAAAGCAAGATCAATTATTAGATAATATGGAACTTGAAAGAGAACGTGGAATTACAATAAAGCTTAATGCGGTTCAATTAAAATATAATTATAAGGGCGAAGATTTTATTTTGCACTTAATAGATACTCCAGGTCATGTTGATTTTACTTATGAGGTAAGTAGAAGCTTAGCCGCTTGTGAGGGAGCAATTTTAGTAGTTGATGCTGCTCAAGGAATTGAAGCCCAAACTTTAGCAAATTTATATCTTGCTTTAGAACATAATTTAACTATTATTCCTGTTATAAATAAAATAGATTTGCCTAATGCAGATCCTGATAGAGTAAAAAAAGAACTTATGGATACTTTAGGATTTGATGAAGATGAATTTATTTTAACCAGTGCTAAAAATGGTATCGGAATAAAGGAATTAGTTGATGCTATTATAGAGCGTATTCCATCTCCAAAGGAAGCTGACAATAAACATTTGCAGGCTTTAATTTTTGATAGTTGTTACGATCCATATAGAGGTATTGTAACTTTAGTTAGAATTGTAAATGGTAGTGTTAAAGTAGGAGATAAAATTAAAATGATGGCAACAGGTGCTACTTATGATGTTGTAGAACTTGGTGTACATACTCCAAAAGAAATAAAAAAGAATAAGTTAGAAGCTGGAGAAGTTGGTTTTATTTGTGCTTCAATTAAAAGTATTAGTGATGTTAAGGTGGGCGATACAATAACTCTTGATAATAACCCAGCTACCCAGGTATTACCTGGTTATAAACCTATGAAACCAATGGTTTTTTGTGGATTATATCCAATTGAATCGTCGCGTTATCCAGAACTTAGAGAGGCATTAGAAAAATTAAAACTTAATGATGCATCACTAGAGTTTGAACCAGAAACATCTAAAGCATTAGGTTTTGGATTTAGATGTGGATTTTTAGGTCTTTTACATATGGATGTTATTGAAACTAGAATTGAAAGAGAATTTAATATTGACCTAATCGCAACAAGTCCATCAGTTATTTATGAAATTGAACTTACTGATGGAAGCGTTATTTCTATTGATTCTCCAGTTAAAATGCCTGAAAGACAAAGAATAGCCAAAATATCAGAACCATATATTAGGACTAATATATTTGTACCAAGTAATTATATAGGTCCTATTATGGAATTGTGTCAGGATAAAAGAGGAAATTATATTTCTATGGAATATATTGACAAAACAAGGGTTAATATTCATTATGAAATACCATTATCTGAAATTGTATATGATTTTTTTGATAAATTAAAATCAACTACTAAAGGATATGCATCATTTGATTATGAATTAATTGGTTATAAACCAAGCGATTTAGTAAAAATGGATATTTTATTAAATGGTGAAATTGTCGATGCATTAAGTGTTATAGTTCATAAAGATTTTGCTTATAAAAGGGGTAAATCAATTGTAGAAAATTTAAGAAAATTAATACCACGTCAACAATTTGAAGTACCAATTCAAGCTTGTCTAGGTAATAAAGCAATAGCTCGTGAAACAGTTAAAGCAGTAAGAAAAGATGTTTTGGCAAAATGTTATGGTGGGGATGTATCAAGAAAAAGAAAATTACTTGAAAAGCAAAAAGAAGGTAAAAAACGTATGAAAATGGTTGGTAGTGTAGAAATACCACAAGAAGCCTTTCTAGCAGTTTTAAGTATGGATGAGGAATAGTATGAAAGATAAAGAAAAAAAGATATGTATTACGGTAAAAGCATTTTTGGAACACCCAAATTTTACTAACGAAGAATTAGCTGAATTAACAGGTTTTTCTTCTTCAAGTGTTCAAAGATATTTAAATGATCCTATAATAAAAGAACTTTTTAGTGAAGAAACTTTTAATAAAATAAAAGAATTGCTTTCTAATAATATTAAAGATGCTAGAAGAAAGGGCGGAATTAATTCATTTCAAAATAATGAACCTATTAAAGATGTTGATGGACGTTTTATTGGTAATACCAAATCAAGTCAAACTAATAGGCTAGAAAGTAAATGTAATGATATATTAATTTTTGCTAATATATTTTTACAAAATCCTAATTTGACATTAGAGCAAATTGCTGACTTTTATAACAAATATTATTCTGATAAATCAGGTGAGGTAACTAGAGATTACGTTTATGATTGTTTAAGTAAAAAAACATCTTATAGTTTATTAGCTGATAATTTGTATGAAGTTATTTCAAATCAATTAGAAGAAAGAAGAATATTAGGTAATAAAAGTGGTGCGATAGAAACCAATAGTAAACGACAAAAATAGTTTTTAATTTATTATGATAAAACTACTGAATTTCAGTAGTTTTAATTTTTTTCTATATAATTTATATATTTATTTTTATATTCGTAATAAAGTTTTTTTATTTGTTCATATTTATTATTATCAAATTTATCCTTAATTTTTAATAAAATATCATCATTGTTTTTTAAAATATCATTCCAATAAATATTTATTAATTTATGTATATAATTTATTTCCTCATTATTTAAAATAATATTATTTTTTAAGGCAAATTCATATATATCATTATTAGTTATTTTATCAATGTATTTTTTTATTATATAGCCTTTCATAAAATCACCTATAAATATATATTCATTTAATTAGTAAATAAGAATAAAAAAATTATAAAATCCATAATATATATATAGGTGATATTATGTATGATAAAATTTATTTACCTTATAACTATAATGAGTTAGAACCATTTATAGATAGTGAAACGGTTAATATTCATTATAATAAACATTATTTAAGCTATTTAAATAAACTAAATGGCCTATTAGATAGTATTAATTTTAAATATGATATAAAAAAGGAAGAATTATTAAAAAATTTAGATACAATCCCAATTGATATTAGAGATGATGTTTTATATAATTTAGGTGGCGTATTAAATCATGAATTATATTTTAATTCAATGGGTAAAAATAAAATAAATTTACCAATAGGTAGTTTAAGAAAAAAAATTAATGAACAATATGGAAGTTATGAAATTTTTAAAGAAGAATTTATTTCAGTCGCATCAAAATTAGTTGGATCTGGTTATACTTTTTTAGTTGTACTAGAAGATGGTAATTTAGATATTATTAATTTACCCAATCAAGAAACTCCTTTATTATATAACATGAAACCTATAATGGCATTAGATTTATGGGAACATGCTTATTATTTATTATATAGGAATAGAAGAAATGATTATATTGTAAATTTTTTTGAAATTGTTGATTTTAATAATATAAATAAAAATTATGAAAAAGCAATTTAGTAATTATAATAAAAATAAAAAATATAAGAAAAAATATAAAGTAATAGATAAAATTAAATTAGAAACAATAATTTTAAAAAGATATAATATAATGATTTTTTTAGTTATTTTATTAAATGGTATTTTATTAATTAATTTATATAAAGTACAGGTAGTTGATAAAAGTTATTATGTTAAAGAAGAAGAAAAATTAAATAAGCAACTTGTTAGTGGTAATTCGGCACCAAGAGGTAGAATATATGATAGAAATGGTAAACTAATTGTTGATAATGTGCCAGTTAAAACAATTACCTATAAAAAATTATCCAATACTTCTATCAATGATGAGGTACAACTTTCTTATAAATTAGCTAATATAATAGATATTGATTATAATAATATAAAGGATAATGATCTTAAAAATTTTTGGATAATTAATAATAGTGAACTTGCTAATAAAAAAATAACTGATGATGAATATAGTGATTTAAAATCTAGAAAATTAACTAATAATGATATAAATGAATTAAAATTATCAAGAATTACTGATAGTGAATTAAATTCTTTTAGTGAATTAGATAAAAAGGCTGCTTATATATATAAATTAATGAATAATGGATATTATTATAATACTAAAATTATAAAAAAGGGTGATGATATAAGTGATTTTGAATATGCATATATATCTGAAAACTTAAGTGATTTAAAAGGAATAAATACATCTCTTGATTGGGAAAGAAGCTATTTATATGGAGATACTTTTAAATCAATTTTGGGAACTATATCTACAAGTAGTAGTGGAATTCCTTTAGAATTAAAAGATTATTATTTGTCAAAGGGATATAGTTTAAATGATAGAGTTGGTATGAGTTATTTAGAGTATCAATATGAGGATTTTTTAAGCGGTAAAAAAAATATTTACGAATTATCTAGTAATGGTGTTATGAATTTGAGTGTCAGTGGAAATAGGGGTAATGATATTTACCTAACAATTGATATTGATTTACAGAAAGAAGTAGAAAGAATTTTAGAAGAACAAATTCTAATTACTAAAAGTGAACCAAATACAGAATATTATAATCGTTCCTTTGTTATTATAACTGATCCTAATAATGGTGATGTTTTAGCTATGGCTGGAAAGCAAATCGTAAATACTAGTGATGGATATAAAATATATGATTATACGCCAGGAATTTTAACTTCACCTGTTGCTGTCGGATCAGTTGTTAAAGGTGCTTCACATATTGTTGGTTATAATACGAAAGCTTTAAAAATAGGTGAGGTTAGAGATGATTCATGCATTAAAATAGCTGCTACAAAACAAAAATGTTCCTGGACATATTTAGGAAGTATTAATGATATAACTGCATTAAAATATTCATCTAATACATATCAATTTAGAACAGCAATTAATGTTGGTGGTGGATATTATTCTTATGATGCTCCATTAAAGTTAAATCCTGAAGCTTTTAGTATATATAGAAATGTTTTTAATCAATTTGGATTAGGTGTTAAAACTGAAATTGACTTGCCGAAGGAAAGTTTAGGTTATATTGGTACAAGTACTATGCCAGGATTATTGTTAGATTTTTCAATTGGACAGTATGATACATATACACCAATCCAACTTTCACAATATATTAGTACAATAGCAAGTGGTGGAATTAGATATAAACTTAATTTATTAAAAGAAGTACATTCTAGTTTAAATAATGAAGTAATATATAAAAATGAACCTAAAATATTAAATACTGTTTCAACTGAAAAAATTTATATGGATAGAGTAAAAGAAGGATTTCGTGAAGTTATGACTGGTGGAACTGGATATGGCTATATTGATTATATTTATAATGCTGCAGGTAAAACTGGTACAAGTCAAAGTTTTATTGATTCAGATTCAGATGGCAAAATAGATAAGGAAACTTTAACTAATACCTTTGTTGCATATGCTCCGTATGATAATCCGACAGTAACATTTACGGTTATTTCCCCTGATTACACTCATTATTATAACGGAAATTATTATGGTTCGCTTGTAAATAAACGAATATCTTATGAAGTTTCAAAAAAATTCTTTGAAATTTATCAATAATTTGTTATAATAGTATGTAGTTGTTAAAAGGAGGGAAAAATAGTATGGCAAAAAAGGGAGAAGCAAGAGAAAGAATTACTTTAAAATGTACTGTTTGTGGAGAACAAAACTACAGAACTGAAAAAAATAAAAGAAATACTACTGATCGTTTAGAATTAAATAAATATTGTTCTAAATGTCAGAAAACTACTGCACATAAAGAAACAAAATAAATTCTACGTTGGGAGGTTAATATATGGTAAATGCTAATGATATAAAAAATGGAATGACTATATTATTTGAAGATAATATTTATGTTGTTTTAGATTTTTCACACGTTAAACCAGGTAAGGGTGCAGCTTTTGTTAAGGCAAAACTAAAAAATTTACGTACAGGTTCAATAATTGAAAAAACATTCAATAGTTCAATTAAATTGGAAAAGGCAATGATTCAAAAAATAGATATGCAATATTTATATGGTAGTGGTGATAGTTACAACTTTATGAATATGCAAACTTATGAACAAATTGAAATTCCTGCTAGTCATTTAGGTGATGATGCTAAATTCTTAAAAGAAAATTTGAATGTAAATATTACTTTTTATGAAGGTGAAGTATTAGGAATTATATTACCAGATAAAATTGAATATAAAATTGTTAAAACAGAACCTGCTGTAAAGGGTAATACAACAAACAATGCTACAAAAGACGCTACTATTGAAACAGGTCTTAATGTTAGAGTTCCTTTATTTGTTGAAGAAGGAGAAAATATTATTGTTTCAACAAGTGATGGAAAATATGTATCAAGAGCTTAGGCTCTTTTTTTGTTTATATATAAAGTTTAATTATAATTATAAAATGTAAAATAGGATTATATATAATTATTATATTTTCAAAATAAAATTTAAAAATATGCAAATTTATTTTGAATTTTATTTTTTGTTCAACATATGTTATAACTTGGTTTTTTTTTAAAGCATTAATTATATTGAAAGGAGATATTCATATGATAGATATTTTAGTAAATCATTTTATTGAAATTGTTTTGGGATTTATAATTACTTTTTTAACCTATTTATATAAAAAATTAATAAATTATAATAAAATGATAAAATTTGTTCGTGATGGAGTAAAAGCACTTTTAAAAACAAAAATAATAGAAAAATATAATTATCATAAAGAACTGGGAACGGTTACTATTTTTGATAAACAAATTATAAGTGATTTATATAATGAATATCATAATTTAGGTGGTAATGGTGTTATTACTGATTTAATGGATGAAATTAATTCCTTACCAATTTCTAAAGATTATAATAAAAAAACTATTCAAAATGAATAGTTTATACTTTAAAATCTTCTGTATCATCATCAGTCATATCTTTTCCATCAAAGTAGTTTTTATGACTATAATGAAATAAAATAGCAACAATGTTTGATGGAAATTTATGTATTAATTTGTTATAATCGGTAACAATGTCATTATAATATTTTCTAAATGCCACTATTTCAGCTTCTGATTCACTTAATTCTATATCTATTTTAACAAATGAATCATTTTGTTTTAATTTTGGAAACTGTTCTTTATATTTGTTAAATTCATTTATTAAATTATACAGTTTTCGATCAAAATCAAAATTTGATATTTTTTGTGAACGTAGATTTTCAACATCTATTATAATATCATCTTCAATTTTAGAAACAGTTTTTATTATCGGAATTGATTTGTTTAATAAGTCGAATCTTTTTCTTAATGTTGAATCAATATTTGCTTCAGCTTCATTCATTCTAATAATATAATTTTGAAAATTATTATACATTGCGGCAAACCATATTCCAATTATTGAAATTATTATAATTGAAATCATACATATAATAAACATATTCATATTTTATCACCTAGTATGATTATAACAAAATTCGATTATTTTTTCAATTATTTGGTATAAATTCTTGACTATAATTTATTTTTTCATCAAAAGATATAAAATCTACATAAATCATAAGAAGTAAATTCCAAGTTCCAGTCGTAGGATCGCTTAAAATTAAATGATCCCTTCCTGCTTGTTCTATTATTCCAATAAATTCTCTATCTCTATATTCATTGGAATCTGGGAAAGTCATGTGTACTCTTACCTTTTTTCCTTTGTTTAATCTTAAAATATTTTCTATATATGATTGTTCCAATGGTAACATGTCAGCAGTTGATTGAGCAGTCATTTGATTTGGAGTTGGATTTGTTCCTACATATAATGGTGTACCTGGAAAATTTTGACTACCAGTATAATAATTATTATTCATAAAATCATCCTTTCAACAAATTATATTTAAAAATTAAGAAAATATGATATTTTAATATAATAATTATTAGCCATCAAATATTATAATCAACGGTTAATATTACATTATTTTATTTATTCAAATTTATATCCGAAAAGTATTGATGATACTAGTGATTTATATGTATAATAAACTAATAATTATTTAAAGATAGTAAAAAAGTAGAGTAATCTACTTTTTAAATTTTTATCTATAATAAGGACCGTAATATGGGTATGGATAATAATAGTTATTATAGTAAGGTCTTGGGTAAAATGCAGGTGCAAGTAGTCCTCCTGTTATTCCTCCTAGTATAAATGGTCCTAAGAAACCACCAGCAACAAATCTATCCTGGTTTGGTCGAAAGTTATTGTACCTATTATAGTAATTATAATTCATAAAATTTCCTCCTTTTTAATATATTATGTTTATGTTTTTAAATATGTGAATTTATATAATATCTAGTAATGAATCAAATATTATTTCATATAGTTTAATAGGTGATAACATGAAGAAGTTTTTTAGTTTAATTGGAATGCTTTCTTTAGCTATTGTTAGTTTTATATATACTAATAAGATAGTAGAAGTTGCTAAACAATTTGATGATGTTATGACTACTGTTAGTGAAGTTAGTGCTGACTATTATAAAGATCCTATTGATGGTATTATAATTGATAATGTTTCATTCATTCCTGGTATAAATGGTAGAAATGTTAATATTGATAAAAGTTATAAAAAAATGCGTAAATTTGGTGGATTTAATAAAAATCTATTAGAATTTGATGTAATACCTCCAAAAAATAAATTAGAAAATAATTTAGATAAATATATAATAAGTGGTAATAAAAGTAAAAATAATGTTAGTTTAATTTTTATTGTTAAAGAGTATAGTGATATTACAAATGTATTAAAAATTTTGAATGATAAAAATATTAAAGCTGATTTTTTTGTTGATGGTTATTGGTTAGAAAAAAACAATGAATTAGTTTCTAAAATAATAAATGATGGAAATAATGTTGGTAATTTAAGTTATAATATGGATTATCAAAACAGTGCTTTTTCTTGGATGGATACAATTATAAAAAGATTATCTCATGAAAAGTATGGATTTTGTTATAGTGAAGAAGAAAATTTAGATAATTTAAAAATATGTTCAATGAATAATAATTTTACTATTAAACCTAGTATTATTGTTAAATCAAATCCATTAGGGGAAATAAAGGAAAATTTAAGTAATGGTAGTATAATATCTTTGCCTGTTAATAAATTGGTTGATTCACAATTATTATCAATTATTAATTATATAAACAGTAGGGGTATCAAAATTGTTACTGTAAAGGAACTTATTAGGGAATAGAAATATTCTCTTTTTTATTGAATAAAAATTTAAAAAATGCTATTATAATTCTAGATGGTAGGTAGTGTTTATGAAAAAAAATAAAAAAATAGTTATTGCTATTCTTATTATTTTAGCGATATGTTTGTGTTCATTTTTTATATATAATATCTTTTTTAAAGAAGAAATTAGAAGTGTTTCTTTGAATATGGAAGTATATAGTGATAAAAGTTTATATGATTTTACTTCAGATTTTGATTGCATTTTAAAGGATAATGTCCAGTTTAATACGGATACAGTTGGTAATTATCAAATTACTACTCATTGTAAGGATAGTGAAAATAATAGATTTAAGTATATAGTTCATGTTAATGTATCTGATACAACTATACCTACAATTATATTAAATGATTATTATACAGTGATTAAAGGTTATAAAAAAAATCTAATTGATACTATAATATCCTTTGATAATTATGATGATGAACCAAAAAGACAAATAATAGGTGATTATGATTTAGATGTTGTTGGAAATTATAATTTAACTTATAAAATTACTGATAGTAGTAATAATTCATATAGTAAGGATTTTACTTTAAAAGTTATTGAACCTGTTAAAAATAGTGATAATAATAGTGCTAGTTCATATATTGATTTTTCAGAGGCATTAAAAAATTATAAAACAGATAATTCTTCATTAGGAATAGATGTTTCTAAGTGGCAAGGCGTTATTGATTTTAAAAAGGTAAAAGAATCTGGATGTGAATTTGTTATTATTAGAATTGGACATCAAGATGGAAGAAATGGTCAATACATAATCGATCCATATTTTGAAGAAAATTATAAAAATGCTTTGAAAAATAATCTTAGTGTAGGTGTTTATTTTTATAGTTATGCAGATAGTAATGAAGAAGCAAAAAAACAAGCAGAATGGATTGTTAAAACTTTAAATGGTAGAAAACTTGATTTGCCAATAGTTTATGATTGGGAAAGCTTTTCTTCATTTAATTCTTATAATTTAAGCTCTCATAGTTTTAATGAGGTTGCAAATACATTCTTTAATATAATAGTAGAAAATAACTATGAACCAATGCTTTACGGCTCTAAAAATTATTTGGAAAAAATATGGGATACCGATATTCCATATAAGATATGGCTTGCTCATTATACTAATAAAACTAATTACGAAGGTAATTATTATATATGGCAGATGTGTAGTGATGGAAAAATAGATGGTATAAATGGCTATGTCGATATAGATATATTATATAAATGAAATTAGAAATAGTTTCATTTTTTCTATACTTATTTTTATAATTTGTAATTTACTTATTAATATATAAATGATATAATTATAAAGATTGGAGGATAGTTATGGAAATAAATGAATTATATAATATTTATAATAACTATTTTGAACGAATAAATGATTTATGGAGGTCTCTTTGAACCTGAAAATAAGAAAAAAAGAATTAAAGAATTAGAAAATAAAATGAATGATTCTAATTTTTGGAATGATAGAAAAAATAGTGAAAATGTTATAAATGAACTTAATTATTTAAAAAATCAGCTCAATGATGTTGAAACATATAAAAATAAAATAAATGTTGATTTAGAAACAATAGATTTGTTAAAACAGGAAGATGATACAGATATTAGAAATATTTTAATAACCCAAATAGAATCATATGAAAATGAATTAAACAATTTAGAAACTATGGTTTTACTTAATGGAAACTATGATAAAGATGATGCGATTTTAGAAATTCATAGCGGAGCAGGTGGAACTGAAGCATGTGATTGGGCGATGATGCTTAAAAGAATGTATTTAAGATGGTGTGATAAAAAAAATTATAAATATGAAATTATTGATGAACAATTGGGTGAGGAAGTTGGTATAAAAACTTCTGTTATTTTGATACATGGTGTTAATAGTTATGGATATTTAAAAAACGAAAAAGGAGTTCATAGATTAGTTAGAATTTCACCTTTTGATTCAAATTCTAGGCGACATACATCATTTGCTTCAGTTGATGTAACTCCATTATTTAATAATGATGATATTAATATAGTTATTAGTGATGCAGATATAAGGGTTGACGTATATCGTTCTAGTGGCTGTGGTGGACAAGGTGTTAATACTACTGATAGTGCGGTTAGAATTACTCATTTACCTACTAAAATAGTAGTTACTTGTCAAAATGAGCGTAGTCAAATTCAAAATAAAGAAAAAGCACTTGAAATATTAAAAAATAAATTATATCAATTAGAACTTGAAAAACAGCAAAATGAAATAAAAGAATTTAAAGGTGTATTGTCTTCAATTGATTTTGGCTCACAAATTAGAAGTTATGTTATGCATCCTTATTCAATGGTGAAAGATCATAGAACGAATGCTGAAACAAGTAATGTTACAAAAGTATTAGATGGAGATATAGATTTATTTATAAATTGTAGTTTGAAAAGAGGAAGTTAAAATGTTTTTTAGAAGTAAAAAAAATGTAAACGTATTAAATAATATATATAAAAAAGATAGAATTAAACGTTATTGTCAATTTATACTAGGTGTATTTATAGCAGCTGTATCATATAATTTATTTTTACTTCCTAGTTCTATTGTATATGGAGTTGGCGGACTGGGAGTTATGCTTAATAAACTATTTGGTTTTAATCCTTCACTAGTTATACTAATTGGATCAGTTTTATTACTTATATTGAGTTTTATTTTACTTGGTTATGATAAAACTAAAAATTCTATTATTGGTTCAATTTTATATCCAATTTTTGTTTATTTTACAACATGGATTGTTGATTATGTAAATTTATCAGGTGCTGATGCGATAGTTATAGTTATTTTTGGCGCTGTATTATCAGGTTTTGGATTAGGATTAATTTTTAAGTCAGGTTTTACAACTGGTGGAACTGATATTTTAAATCAGATAGTTTCTAAGTATTTTAAAATGTCTTTAGGAACATCTATGTTTTTTACAGATGGTATAATAATACTAGCAAGTGTTTTTGTATTTGGTTGGACAAAGGTAATGTATTCTATAATCTCACTTTATATAATTAGTGTTATGTCAGATAAAGTAATATTAGGCGTTTCCCAATCAAAAGCATTTTATATTATTACTAATCATGAATCTGAAGTAAAGAAATTTATAACCACTTCTCTAAAACATGGTGTTACTGTTTTAGATGGTAGAGGAGGGTTTACTGGTAATAATCAAAAGGTTATTATGTGTACTATTCCAACTAAACAATATTTTTTAGTTAAAGAAGGAATTCATGAAATTGATCCAGAAGCATTTTTTATTGTTACTGATGCTTATGAGGTTTCTGGTGGATTATAGATTGAGGTGTATGAATGAATTTAATTAGGATGAAAGGTGTTAATAAACAATATAAAAATGGTGTAACAGCAATATATGATTTAGATTTAACAATAGAAAAAGGAGATTTTGTTTTTATAATTGGTTCTACTGGTTGTGGAAAATCAACTTTGATAAAGATGCTTTATCGTGAGGAAAAACCATCTAGTGGAAAAATAATTGTAGGTGGACTTGATGTTGCAAAATTAAGAAATGGTAAGGTTTATAAATTAAGAAGAAAACTTGGAGTAGTATTTCAAGATTTTAAGTTATTACAAAAATTAACTGTTTATGAAAATGTTGCTTTTGCTTTAGAGGTTTTAGGTCTTCCAAAAGATGAAATTCATGAGAAAGTTTTAAAAGTTTTAGATTTAGTAGGACTTAAAAATAAGGCAAAACATTATCCAACAGAATTGTCAGGAGGAGAGCAACAGAGGGTTGCAATAGCTAGGGCGATTGTAAATGGACCAAAATTACTTATATGTGATGAACCAACGGGAAACTTAGATGAAGTTACAAGTATGGAAATAATGAAGGTATTAGATGAAATTAATAAACTAGGTACAACTATAATAATGGTTACACATGATACAAAAATAGTTTCTGCAATGAAAAAAAGAGTTATTTTATTAGATTCTGGTAGAATTTTAAAAGATTATGAGAAAGGAACATATGTGCATGAAGGCGTTTAGAATTTTAATAAGAAATATAAGAGATTCATTTAAAAGTGTTTTTAGAAATTTTTCCCTTTCTTTAGCGTCTATATCATGTATAACTATTACATTAATTGTTGTTGCATTAGCAATCATTTTGACTTATAATGTTAATAATTTTGCTGAAAGTGTTGAGAGAGATGTTACAATTGTTTCATTTTTAGATGTTGATATAACTGATGAAAAAATTAAAGAAGTTGAAAATCAAATAAAAAAATTAGATAATATAGAAACTTATGAGTTTCGTTCAAAAGAAGAAATTACTAATGAAATGATGGAATCATCAGATGTATTTAAATCTATTATGTCTGGTTGGACTATAGAAGAAAATCCCCTTCAAGCTACATTTCAAGTTAAGGTTATAGATATTGAAAAAATAAAAGATGTTGCAGACAAAATCCAAAGTATTGATGGCGTTGATGTTGTTAAATATGGAGAGGGAATGGTAGAACAATTAGTTTCTGTATTTGATTCGATAAAAAATGCAAGCTTTTTAGTGGTTATTGCTTTAATTATTGTTACAGCATTTTTGATTTCAAATACAATAAAAATAACAATATTCTCTAGAAAGAGAGAAATTGAAATAATGAGATTGGTTGC
>CAKOXI010000024.1 GCA_934130045.1 uncultured Bacilli bacterium
AATCATTCTAAAATGCTCATAATATTGAATGATAATCAAATGAGCATATCCACTAATGTTGGTGGGTTATCTAAATGTTTAAATAAGGTTAGATTAACTCCATCATATAATAAACTAAAAGAAAAAGTTCATTATAAATTAGATAAAAAAAATATAAATAAAATAGTAAATATTGCAAGAAAAATAAAAACAAGTTTTAAGAATTTATTTTTTAATCCAATGTTTTTTGAAAATTTAGGGGTAAGGTATATAGGACCTGTTGATGGGAATAATATTAAAGAATTAAATAAAACTATAAAGCGAGTTAAAAATTTAAATGAGCCTATAGTTTTACATGTTATAACTACTAAAGGTATTGGTTATTTACCATCTTTAGAAAACCCTAATTTATATCATGCAGTATCAAAATTCAATGCTTCTAATGGTAATATCTTATCAAAAAATGGTGAAACATATTCTAAAGCTTTTGGAAAAAGTTTAATCAAATTAGCAGAAAAAAATAAGAGTATTGTAGCCATTACTGCTGCAATGATAGATGGAACTGGATTAAGTGAATTTTCAGAAATATATCCTGATAGAATTTTTGACGTTGGAATTGCTGAAGAACATGCGGTAACTCTTGCAGGTGGTATGAGTTTAGCAGGTTTAAAACCTGTGTTTGCAGTATATTCAACCTTTTTAGAGCGTGGATTCGATCAGCTACTTATTGATGTTTGCATGCAAAAATTACCAGTTGTATTAGCTATAGATAGAGCTGGATTAGTTGGTAATGATGGTAAAACTCATCAAGGAATATTTGATATTTCTTTTTTAAGTTTAATGCCTAATATGGAAATTTTATCTCCTAAATGTACTGAGGAGATGTATTATATGCTTGATTTTGCTTTAAAATATAATAATACTATTGCCATTAGATATCCAAGAGGTGGAGATGAAATCAAACTAAAACCTTTAAAGAATATTAAACTTGGCTGTTGGGAAAAGGTAGTAAGTGGTAATAAACTTGTTATTTTAGCTGTTGGTAAGATGGTACAATATGCATATATAGCATTGTCCAAAATAGATGAAAAGCCAATTTTAATAAATGCTTTATCAATAAAAAATGTTGATTATAAAATTTTAAATGAAATTGTAAAATGCAAATATAATGTTATTACAATTGAAGATAATAATTTAACAGGTGGATTTGGAATGCAAATTTTATATAAACTTTATGAGTTGGGTTTTAATAAAGAAATTAAGATAATGGCATATAAAGATAAGTTTATTGATCATGGTAATGTTGATGATTTATTAGTTCAGGAAAAAATGGATGTTTTAAGTATTATTAAAGAAATAAAAAAATTATATAAATAAGAATATTGACACACAAACAAATGTATGCTATTTTATATTAGTGTGTTAGTAAATATAAGAAGGTGTAATTTATGGATAAAATAATTGTTAAAGGTGCAAGAGAAAATAATCTTAAAAATATTAATATTGAACTTCCTAAGAATAAGTTAATTGTTATGACTGGTGTATCAGGAAGTGGAAAAAGTAGTCTTGCTTTTGATACTATATATGCAGAGGGTCAAAGAAGATATGTAGAAAGTTTAAGTGCATATGCAAGACAATTCTTGGGAGGAACAGATAAACCAGATGTTGATTCGATTGAAGGTTTAAGTCCAGCTATTAGTATTGATCAAAAAACAACAAATAAAAATCCAAGAAGTACAGTTGGAACTGTAACAGAAATATATGATTATTTAAGACTTCTTTATGCAAGAATAGGTGTACCATATTGTCCTAATCATCATAAACCAATAAAAAGTCAAAGTATTGAAGAAATGACAGTGCAGGTTTTGAATTTACAAGTAGGAACAAAAATAAGAGTTATTTCCCCAGTTATTCATGGTGAAAAAGGAACATTTAAAGATTTAATTGAAGATTTAAGAAAAGATGGCTATGTTAGGGTTATGATAGATGATAATGAGTATGATTTATCAGAAGAAATAGAATTATCCAAAACTAAAAAACATAATATTGAGGTTGTTATTGATAGATTAATTATAAAGCCAGAAATTAGAAGTCGTTTATATGAATCTATTGAAAATGCTAGTAAATTATCTAAGGGAAAAGTTCTTATTAATGTAATTGGTGGAGAAGATTTTTTAATGAGTGAAAAGTATGCTTGCCCAGAATGTGATTTTTCACTTCCAGAACTAGAACCAAGAATGTTTTCGTTTAATGCACCATATGGAGCTTGTAGCGATTGTAAGGGACTTGGAATTAAATATAAAATAGATGTTGATTTGGTTATTCCTGATAAAAATAAAAGCATAAATGAAGGAGCAATTGTTGCTATTAACACTGATGAGAGTAATAATATTACCAATACAGAATTGAACACACTAGCAAAATTTTATAATATTGATTTAGATAAACCTGTTAAAGATTTGAAAAAGTCTGAATTAGATATGATATTATATGGTTCTTTAGATATCTTGGAATTTAATTATTCATCTAAAACAGGAAATAAAAGAACAAAAAAAGATTATTTTGAGGGAATTATAACTAATTTAGAAAGACGTTATATTGAAACAAAAAGTGGATGGATAAGAGAGTGGATTGAACAGTATATGACTGAACTTGAGTGTCCTACTTGTCATGGTTCAAGACTTGATTCTTCGGTTTTGTCAGTATTAATTGGTAAAAAAAATATATTTGAATTAACGGAGATGAGTATAAAGGAATTACATAATTTTTTCCTTAACTTAAAATTAAATAAGCAACAAACAGAAATTGCCGATTTGATTATTAAAGAAATAAATTCTAGACTTGAATTTTTAATTAATGTTGGAATTGATTATTTAACTTTAAGTAGGGGTGCTGGTTCTTTAAGTGGTGGAGAAGCTCAAAGAATTAGACTTGCAACGCAAATTGGTTCAAGATTAACAGGTGTATTATATGTTTTGGATGAACCAAGTATTGGTTTGCACCAAAGGGATAATGAAAGATTAATTAATTCGATGTTGGAAATGCGTGATTTAGGTAATACTTTAATTGTAGTAGAACATGATACTGATACGATGAAATCTTGTGATTATTTAGTTGATATAGGTCCTAGAGCAGGTATTCATGGTGGAGAAGTTGTAGCATGTGGTACACCGCAAGAAGTTATGAAAAATCCAAATAGTTTGACTGGAAAATACTTGACAGGTGAATTAAAAATAGAAGTGCCAAAAAATAGGCGCAAAGGAAATAAAAAATTTCTAGAAATAAAGGGTGCTAGTGAAAATAATTTAAAAAACATTAATGTAAAATTTCCATTAGGAACATTTATTTGTGTAACTGGTGTATCAGGAAGTGGAAAAAGCAGTTTAATAAATGAAATATTATATAAAGCTGTTGCAAGTAATTTATACCGTACTAAATTGAAACCTGGTAAATTTAAATCTATAAAGGGATTAGAAAACATTGATAAGGTTATAGATATTTCTCAAACACCAATAGGAAGAACTCCAAGAAGTAACCCAGCTACTTATACTGGTGTTTTTGATGATATTAGGGATGTTTTTACAGAAACAAAGGAAGCTAAGTTACGTGGATATGATAAAAGTAGGTTTTCATTTAATGTTAAAGGTGGTAGATGTGAGGCATGCTATGGCGATGGTGTAAAAAAAATTGAAATGCATTTTCTTCCTGATGTTTATGTTCCTTGTGAAGTTTGTGGTGGAACACGTTATAATAGTGAAACTTTAGAGGTTAAATATAAAGGAAAGAGTATTTACGATGTTTTAGAGATGCGAGTTGAAGAAGCACTTGATTTTTTTGAAAATATACCAAAAGTTAAAAATAAACTTCAAATGCTTATGGATGTTGGATTATCTTATGTAAAATTAGGACAAAGTGCGCCAACACTTTCTGGTGGTGAAGCTGGCAGAATAAAGTTAGCAAAAGAACTTCAAAAAAAACCAACAGGGAAAAGTTTATTCATTCTTGATGAGCCAACGACAGGACTTCATACTGATGATATAAAAAAATTGTTAGTAATTTTAAATAGAATTGTAGATAATGGTGATACTGTTGTCGTAATAGAACATAATTTAGATGTTATTAAGGTTGCTGATTATATTATTGATTTAGGACCTGAAGGTGGAAATATGGGTGGAAGTATCGTTGCTACTGGAACACCAGAAGATATTTGTAAAGTAAAAGAAAGTTATACAGGTCAATTTTTACAAAAACTACTTTAAATGTTAAGCAAAGATAATATTGTATTATTTTTGCTTTTTTGATATAATTGTTTTAGTTGAGGAGAGATTTTATGGATTTATCAAATGTAAATAAAAAATTATTTAAATATTTATTTATTGGAATTGGTATTTTTATTGGAATTTTTATAGTTATTTTTATTATAAAATTAATTATTGGAAATAAGATGAATTATCAAAATATTGAAAATAAGATGCAACAAGCTGCAATTAATTATTTGAAAAAAAATGATAATAATGTAGAATTGCCAGATGGTAATGAATCATTAGTTATTAAAGTAGATGATTTGGTTGCTAATAAAAATATGAAAGAATTAAAAAAATATTTAAAAAATGATGAAATATCCTGCGATGGAAAAGTAATTGTAAGAAAAAATAATGATGAGTATTTATATATTCCTTATCTTGATTGTAAAGAAGATTATAAAACTTTAGAATTAAGAGAATATATTATACAAAATGATGGCATTAAAACTCAAGATGATGGATTATATTTAATTAATAATGAATATGTTTTTAGAGGTGAATATCCAAATAATTATGTTAAGTTTGCAGGTCAATTATGGAGAATAATTAAAATTGATTCAGATGGAAATATTAAATTAATTCAAGATGAAACTAAAATTAGAAATAATTGGGATGACAGATATAATGTTGATTTTAAATCAACTGTTGGTGTTAATAATTATGAACTAAGTCGTGTTCATGATAGATTATCTAGTTTATATGATGAAATATTTACAACTGGTGAAGACAGAAAGTATATTACTTCTAAAAATTTATGTGTTGGTAAGAGATATCTTGAAGATACTTCTAAAGATGGTACTACTGAATGTAATCAAATTTTAGAAAATCAAAAGATTGGTCTTATTCAAATTAATGAATTTTTAATAGCAAGCATTGACCCTAATTGTAATAAAGTTAATGATGGTTCTTGTCAAAATTATAATTATTTGTCTAGTTATAAAGAGGAATTTTGGAGTATTACACCTGTTGCGGCAGATACATCTAAGGTTTATTCCATTAGAAATGGTAGTGTTAAATCTTATTCAGCAAGTATTACTAAGTTAATTAGACCTATCATATATTTAAATTCTGATGTTATATATTCATCTGGTGATGGAACTAAAGAAAATCCTTATATATTTAAATAAAAAAGTTATAAGTTGAAATACTAATTTGTATATCAATTATAACTTTTTTTGTATTTTTTACCTTGCCATGTGTTCCTTTTAACTAATTCTTTATCGATATCATTTAAAACACAAAATTTTTTTATTAACCATGTTGGTTCAATCAAATCTTCTTTACATGGATCTCCTGTTATTCTATTTATTACAATTTTTGGATTCAAAATTTCTAGTTGATCACATACTATATCAATGTATTCATCTTTGGTTAATACATGAAAATTTGTTTCTTTATATAATTGTTCAAGTTTTGTATTTTTTATAATATGTAACATATGTATTTTTATTCCCTGAATATCTAAATTATTTAAATACTTTATTGTTTCAATCATCATTTCTTTTGTTTCATATGGTAATCCATTTATTATATGTACTACTACATTTATATTTTTTTCTCTCAATTTTTTTACCATTTCTTCAAAGTTATCTAATGTATGACATCTATTAATTAATTTAGTGGTCTTTTCATGAATTGTTTGTAATCCTAATTCGACTGTAAGAAAAGTTCTTTTTGAAAGTTCCTCTAAATAATTTAGACATTCATCATTTATGGCATCAGAACGTGTTGCAATAGACAATCCAATAACATTATCTAATGTTAAAATTTTCTCATATTTTTCTTTTAAAATGTTAAGTGGAGCATAGGTATTGGTATGAGCCTGAAAATAGCCAATATATTTAGCATTAGGCCATTTGTTTAGCAGTAAATTTTTTATATCATTAAATTGTTTTACTAAATCATCTTTTTGGTTTCCTGCATATTCGCCACTACCTTTATTAGAACAATAAATGCATCCTCCTAATCCAACTGTTCCATCGATATTAGGACATGTAAATCCCGCATTTAAACTTACTTTAAAAACTTTTGAATTAAATTTTTGTTTATAAAAATAATCGAGTGTATAGTATCTTTTATTTGTATTAGAATATTTAAATGGATTTTTCATATTATCACCCAAAAATATTATATCACTCATATTCTTTTGTGTAAAATATGTGAAATAGAATTTTTTTTATTTAAATAAATTATTTTTGATGTTATAATTATAATGGAGGGTGAATATGAAAAAAAATAATTTGTTTAAAATTTTATTAATTGTGTTTGTTTTTTGTGTATTCTTGTCTTGGATTATTCCAGCTGGAGTATACGATAATGCAAGTTTTACTAATAGTGGGTTAAAACCAGCAGGATTATTTGATTTAACATTAGCGCCATTAACTGTATTTGATGTGGCATTACCAAGTATTTTGTTAATATTAATAGTTGGTGGGTTTTATGGCGTAATTAATAAAACAGGTGTATATCAAAATTTAATTAATTCAATGGTAAAAAAATTAAAAGGAAAAGAAGTTAAATTTTTGATTATTATTACAATAATTTTATGTTTATTTTCTTCATTAGTTGGATTAAATATTGCATTTTTTGTAATTATACCATTTATTTCAGCAATATTTCTTTCATTAGGATTTAGTAATGTAACTGTTATGATTTCTACTATTGGATCAATTATTACAGGTATGATGGGAAGTATTTATGGAAGTGATATTAGCTATTATCTTAATTATTATTTAGGTTATAATAGTGATTTCAATTATAATACTGAGTTAATTTCAAAAATTATTTTATTAGTAATTATAACATTTTTGCTAATTATGTATTTATCAAAAAGAGCAAGAGCAGATATTAATCAAAATAATAGAAAAAATGAGGAGAAAAAAGATATACTATTACTTGATAATGATATAAAAACTAAAAGAAGTTATATGCCTTTATTTATATTAATTTTGATAACTTTTGTATTTATATTAGTAGGTAGTTTTAAATGGGATTTTGTTCTTGGAATGTCTTCGGGGAAAACTCCTTTTCATGATTTTTATCAAAAAATTATGGAAATTAAAATAGGTGATTTCGCAATTTTTGAAAAAATATTAGGTACTTTTCCTGCAATAGGCTATTTAGAGTTACCATTTATTTCAGTTTTTACATTATTTATGACAATAATCATTGGTCTTGTTTATAAAGTTAAAATTGATGATATGGTTAGTGGATTTATCAATGGCGTACAAAAAATATTTAAAGTTTCATTATATTTAATTGGCGCTAATTTGGTTCTTGCTTTGTTATTTAGAAATGGTACGAATGAAAATTTTGTTGTAACAATTATTGATTATTTAATGAATATTCCACAAAATTTTAATTCTGTTATTGTTTCAATAACTACAATAATTTCAAGTTTCTTTTATAACAATTTTCCAACTCTAGTTTCAAATATGTATTTTTCTACTGTTATATTAACAGGAAGTATTGTAAATTTAAGATTTTTAGCTAGTATTATTATACAAACAATGTATGGATTAGTTACGTTTATTGCTCCAACTAGTGTTTTATTAATAACTGGTTTATCATATTTTAATATTTCTTATAAAGAATGGTTTAAAAATATTTGGAAACTATTATTACAATTTGTAATTGTGATTGTACTTGTTATTATAATATTAACTGTTTTTGCTAGATAGCAAAACAGTTTTTCTTTGTAAAATAAAAAAAAGATGATACAATATTTGTATATGGAAAAGGTGATTTTATGTTTATTGATGAGGTAACTGTTGAATTAATGGCCGGTGATGGTGGAAATGGCTGTATGGCTTTTAGAAGAGAAAAGTATATTGAAATGGGCGGACCTTATGGTGGCAATGGAGGAAGAGGCGCCAATATTATTTTTAAAGTTGATGAAGGTTTAAACACTTTACTTGATTTAAGATATAAAAGAGTTATTAAAGGTAGTAAGGGAGAAAATGGATTAGGTAAGGGAAAACATGGAGCAAAGGCTGATGATGTTATTGTAAGGGTTCCAATGGGAACTGTTATTACTGACTTAGAAAGTGGATTGATAATAGCGGATTTAGTAAAAAAAGATGATAGTGTAATCGCTGCATATGGTGGACGTGGCGGGAGAGGAAATATTGCTTTAGCGACTCGTACTAATCCAGCACCTAGTTTTTGTGAAAATGGTGAACCAGGTGAGGTAAAAAAGGTTAAAGTTGAATTAAAACTTTTAGCCGATGTTGGTTTAGTTGGCCTTCCAAGTGTTGGAAAATCAACATTTATATCTAAAGTATCAGCTGCAAAACCTAAAATAGCGGCATATCACTTTACGACTTTATCACCAAATTTAGGTGTTGTAAAAGCAAGTGGTAATAGATCTTTTGTAATAGCTGATTTACCAGGGTTAATTGAGGGAGCCTCACTAGGAGAGGGATTAGGAGATAAATTTTTAAAGCATATTGAAAGAACTAGAATCATCGTACATGTTATTGATATGAGTTCATTTGAAGGTAGAGATCCTTATCAAGATTATTTAATTATAAATAAAGAATTGGAAGATTTTAATCCTAATATATTAAAAAAACCACAAATTATTTTAGCTAATAAAATGGATGGAATTAATTCCTTAGAAAATTTAGCTAAATTTAGTGAAAAAGTTAAAAATACCGAGATATATCCTATATCTTCAATTACGGGAGAAGGAATTGATAAAGTTATTAATAAATTAGCAGATATGTTGGATACAATTTCTAAAGAACCATTATATGAAGATGAAAAAATTGAAAGTCATATTTTATATAAATTTGAAAGGGAACAACCATTTACTATTTCAAAAGAACAAAATGTTTGGGTAATAAGAGGTAAAGAGGTTGAAAAAATATTGCGCATGACAAAATTTCAAACTGATGAATCTGTTATGAGATTTGCTAATAAATTAAGAAAACTAGGTATTGATGATAAATTGCGTGAAATGGGCGCAAATGATGGTGATACAGTTAGAATTCTTGATTTTGAATTTGAATATAAGTTATAGTTTAATACTATAATTTTTTTTGTATAAATTATTTTAGTTGGTAAATCATATTAATGATACTTTTATATATAATTTGTAAATAATTTTTGGTATAATAATATTGTATATTAAAAATGAAAAGAGGTTTTTTTATGACACCACATATTGAAGCAAATAAATCAGAAATAGCAAAAACAGTTATTATGCCTGGAGATCCATTAAGGGCTCAATTTATAGCTGAGCATTATTTAGAAAATTATAGGCTAGTTAATAAAATCAGAAATATATATGCATATACAGGTTATTATAAAGGCGTTAGAGTAACTATTATGGCATCTGGAATGGGTATGCCAAGTATGGGAATTTATTCTTATGAGCTTTATAAATTTTATGATGTTCAAAATATTATAAGAATTGGTTCTGCAGGAGCATATACTAGTGATTTGAAATTATATGATATTGTATTAGAAGAATCATGTTATTCAGATTCAACATTTGCTTTAGTTCAAAATAATTGTAAAGAAAATATTTTACATTCAGATAAAGAATTAAATAATAAGATTATTGAAGTTGCTAATGAATTAAATTTAAAGATAAATCCATCTACTATTTATTGCAGTGATGTTTTTTATAAAGAGGAAGATAATTATCAAGATTATTTAAAAAAATATGGTTATGTTGCTTGTGAAATGGAATCTTTTGCTTTATTTCATAATGCTAATGTATTAAATAAAAAGGCTACATGCTTGCTTACAATATCGGATAATTTTGTTACTAAAGATAAAGCAACTCCTTTAGAAAGACAAAATTCATTTACTAAAATGATGGAATTAGCTCTAGAAGTGGCAATTAAATTATGAAAGATATAAAAGCATTACCAAAAGTGGAGTTGCATGTACATCTAGATGGTTCACTTAACCCCGTAAGTGTTGCTTCAATTTTAAATATTCCTGTCTCTCAAGCAACAAATAATATGGTAGCACCTTCAAAATGTATTGATTTAAATGATTATTTAACAAAATTTGATTTATGTATTGAAGCAATGCAGGAATATGATAATATTGTCCTTTTAACAAAAGAATTTGTAAAAACTTTAGAAGAAGATAATGTTATATATGCAGAAGTTAGATTTGCACCTATGAAACATATAAGTAAAATAAGTCCTGATAAGGTTATTGAAGCTGTATTAGAAGGTGTAAAAAATGATAAAATTATCATTAATTTAATACTATGTATGATGCGCGGTGATAATTTAGAAAATAATAAAAAGGTAATTGACTTAGCTCGGAAGTATATTAATAAGGGAGTAGTTGCTATTGATTTAGCTGGAGCTGAAGGTTTATTTAAAACTTCAGATTATAAAGATTTATTTAAATATGCAAAAGATTTAAACATACCATTTACAATTCATGCTGGTGAAGCTGATGGAATAAGTAGTATAAAAAGTGCTATTCAATTTGGAAGTAAAAGAATAGGACATGGAATTAGAGCAGTAGAAGATATCAATTTATTAGAAGAAATAAAATTCAAAAAAATTTTGCTTGAAATTTGTCCGACTAGCAATATTCAAACTAATGCTACTTCAAATATTTTTACTCATCCAATAAGAAAAATATTTGATTTTGGATGTTTAGTTAGTGTCAATACTGATAACAGAACTGTATCTAATACTAGTTTAAATAAAGAATATAAATTGCTTATGGATAATTTAAATTTTAGTATAGATGATTTGATAAAGATTAATGAATATTCAATTATGAATTCTTTTGCAGATTATGATACTAAATTATATATATTAAATAAAATAAAAAATTATAGAAAGGATTGATTTTAATGGATTATTTTGATTATAATGCAGGTCCTTATAAATTACATATTATAAAAAATAACTTTTTTAAAACTATAAAAATTAAAGTAAATTTTAAATGTGAATTGAAAAAAGATGAAATTACTATACGTAATTTATTAAGATTAGCACTTATTAATAGTACTAAAAAGTATCCTAGTGAAAGATTAATGAATATTGAAAGTGAAAATTTATATGATTTGGTATATGGATCTAGTGGAGTAATTACTGGTAATTATTCAGTTTTAACTTTTTCTATAGATTTTATAAATAAAAAATATTGTTTAGAAGATAATTTAGAAAGTAGTATAGATTTTTTATGTAATATATTGTTTGAACCCAATGTTTTAGGAAAAAAATTTGAAAGTACTAATTTTTTATTAGTTAAAGAACGATTAAAAAATGCGATTGAGTCTGAAATAGAAAATCCTAAAAGTTATGCATTAAATAGATTGTTGGAAGAAATGGATAAAAAAGCTAATTATTCATTTGATCCTAATGGATATTTAAGTGATTTAGAAAAAATAAATGAACAAAATTTATATCAATGTTACCTGGATATGCTTAACAAAAATATTGTTGATATATTTGTAATTGGTGATGTAGATGTTGATGAAATTAAAGAATTAATTAATAAAAAATTTACTATTAATACCATTAAAAAGCCTTGTTCTACTCATTTTATTGAACATAAAAAATTTCGTTCTAGAGTAAAGACAATTTGTGAAGAAAAGAGTATTAGTCAAAGTAAATTATATTTAGGATTTAAATGTGATAATGTATCTAATTTTGAAAGACAATATGTATCTAGTATATATTCCTTTATTTTAGGCGGTGGACCTGATTCTAAATTATTTAAAAGTGTTAGAGAAAAAAACAGTTTATGTTATTATATTAATTCAAGTTATAGACCAGTTAGTAATTTGTTAATTATTACTTCTGGTATTGATAGAACCAATTTTAAAAAAGCGGTTAATTTAGTAAAAAAAGAGATAAAAAATATGATTAATGGTGATTTCGATGATGATGATATAAAAAAGGCTATTTCTACATATTTAAATATTAATGAATCATTACTTGATTCCCCAAATGGAATTATTAAAAATTATGTTTCACATGAATATTTGGGTTTTGATTTAATAGAAGATAGAAAAAAGAACATTTTAAAAGTTACTAAAGATGATATTATTTCCTTTGCTAAAAAAATTCATTTAGATACTATATATTTATTAGAGAGTGGTGATGATAGTGCAGCATAAAATGATTAGTAAAACTTCCCTAGAAGTTTATCATGATGTATTAGATAATGGGTTAAATGTTTATGTTGTTTCTATGTGTCATAAACATAATATATATGTAACTTTTTCCACTAAATTTGGATCAGTAAATAATGAATTTATTCCAAACGGTAAAAGTGAAATGGTACGTGTACCTGATGGAGTAGCTCATTTTTTGGAACATAAATTGTTTGAACAAAAAGATGGTGTTGATCCTTTTACTTTTTTTACTAAAAATGGATGTGATGCTAATGCTAATACAACTTATGATAAAACTACTTATTTATTTTCTGGTATGAAAAATTTTTCTGAAAACCTAAATTATTTACTTGATTATGTACAAGAACCTTATTTTACTGATGAAAATGTATTTAAAGAAAAAGGTATAATTGATCAAGAAAGAAGTATGTATCAAGATGATCCTTTTTGGAGAATGTATGAAGGCAGTATAAATAATTTAATGAATGAACATCCTATTAAATATCCTATTATTGGAACGAAGGAAAGCATTTATGCAATAACTAAGGAAGATTTATATACTTGTTATAATACTTTTTATCATCCAAGTAATATGTTTTTAGTTGTTACTGGTAATGTAGATTATAAGCAAGTTTTTGATATTGTAAGAAATAATCAAGCAAATAAGGATTATAAAAAAGAAAAAAAGATTACTTTAAAAAAGTATGATGAAGCTGATAATGTGTCTACAGTACATGAAGAAATTGAAATGGATATTAATATTAGCAAAGTTGCAATATCATATAAAATTAATATTTTAGATTATTTAAAAAAATATTCTTATTATGAAGTTGTTAACTATATACTTTATTATTTTGGTATAAAATTAGATTCAACTTCTGTATTAAATGAAAATTTAAAAAGAGATGGTTTAATTTATGACGATTTAGGGTTAGAAATAAATTTTACTGATAAACATATTTTAATATCACTTTTTGCTGAATCAAAAAATCCTCATGAATTAATTGAAATAATTGATAATGAAATTAATAATAAAATAATTAATAAAACTGACTTTGAAAGAAAAAAGAAGTGTTCTATTAGTTCTATTATTGTATCCAGTGATGATATATATACAGTAAATAATAAAATTATGGGAAATATTATAAAGTATGGTGATATTATTTATAATTCTTATGAAGTTATTGAAAATTTGAAATTTAATGATTTGAAAAATATTATTAATAATATTAATTTTAGTTTTAAAAGTACTTTTATAGTTAATCCTAAAAAACAAAATTAGAGTGGTAGATTTTATCACTTTTTTTTGATATAATAAAGTTGGTGGTGTTTATGACAAAGAAAAGAAAATTAAAAAAGGGTGTTTTTAGTAAGTTAGTGTTATTATTGTTAATTTTAACTTTAATAATATTATTGGCAATGTTTATATTAAGAAAATTTATTACCCCTAAGGAAACTGAATATGTTAAGAATATAAATTATTTTAATAAAGATATTAGTATAAAACTTTATACAAAATCTATAGATGAAGCCAATATTGTATTTGATGAAATTGAAAAAATATATAAGCATTATTATGAACTTATAGATAGAAAAAATTCTTATGAAAATTTAAATAATGTTTATAAAATTAATTCTATAACTGATGTTTCAATGTTAGAACTTGATATAGATTTATTTAATATTATAAAGTTAGGAAATGAATATTTTTATAAAACAAATGGTGTTTTTAATATTAATGATGGAAAATATGTTGATATGATTGAAAGTACAACTGATTTTAGTAATATAAAGGGTGTAGATATTAAAGATATTGTTTTATATGATGATCATAAAATATTAACTGGTAATATTAATTTGAATTTAGATATAATCGGATTTGGTTATGCTAATGAAGCAGTAGCTTATTATCTAAAGGAAATTAATTTGGAAAAATATGTAATTGATTCAGGAAACTCTATTTTAGTTGGCAATAATAAATATTCTATAAATATTGCTGGTAATGAATTGAATTTAACAAATAAAAAAATATTTATGACATCTAAGGATGAAAAAATAGTAGATTCTAAAAATAAAAAAATACCTGATTATTTTCAAAATGTTGTTGTTATAACTGATGATTCAATTATGGGAAGTATATTATCTAAAACATTATATATAATGAGTCCAGAAGAAGGACAAGAATTTATTAAAAATTTTTCTGATGTTGATG
>CAKOXI010000025.1 GCA_934130045.1 uncultured Bacilli bacterium
ACAATAGTAACAGAAGAAACAACAAATATAGAAGTAACAGAAAACTCTATTGTTATAGCAACTGTAACATTAGGAAGCAGTAATCAGTCTGTATCAAAAGAAGTAACTAATATAGATAGAACAGCTCCAACGATAGAAACAGAAACAAATAAAACACAAGTAACATTAAAAATGTCAGATTTGGAATCCGGAATAGGAAGTTATTGCATAACAAATTTGAATGATGTTAATAGCTGTAATTTTAAAGAAACAAATTTGACACAAATAACAAAAACAATAGAAGAATCTGGAACATATTATGCATTTGTAAAAGATAAGGCTGGAAATATTTCGACATCTAGCGATTTTACAATTACACTTCCAGATAAACTAGAAAATAAAACATATACCTCTGGTGAAGCAATACCAAATTTTGCTGGATATAACTGGCATGTAATAGGTGATGATGGAAGTAATGTAACATTACTCATGGATGCTGGACAAATACAAGATATGAATCATTGTACAAATGATCTAGATAATTCTACAGATTGTAATGTTGATTCAACTGGGAAATATTTTGTATATAGTTGGGATAAATCATTAATAAATAAATATTTAAAAAATACATTATATCAAGAACTCCAAAACAAGATAACAAATAAAATAGTACCAGTTGAGGTATGTGTAGATCCATCCCGTGGAGATAGAGAGAAAACATATGGAGGTTATTTAAAAACAGAAATAGAAAAAATAAGCGATGCAAGTTGTAATAATGGTTATGAAACAGATTATGTACGATTAATAAGTGTGGCAGAATATTGGAATTTAAGTCCATATTATAGTGGCGATGATTCAAATTATCCTAATGCATCAGAAATAACAAGATTATCTGTAAGTAGTGACTATTCAAATTGGTTATATTGTCAAAATGAAAATTGTGGTTCCAATGGTTATTATATGGGAATATGGTGGACAATGGGTAGCAATAAAATTAATGCTGAATATGTATATCCTGTCCATTGGGTTGGAAGTTGTTTTAGTAATTTTCCAGCTAATACAGTATTAGGTGTTCGTCCAGTAATTACGATAAAAAAATAATTTAGAATAGTTCATTAATTTGAACTTTTTTTATTGTAAAAATATTATTTATAGTAGTTTTACTATATATATGATATACTAAAATATATTAGAAATGTTAGGAAGTGCTTTATGGAAAAAATAGAACTTTTAGCTCCAGCTGGAAATATGAACGGATTAAAATCAGCTATATCAGCTGGTGCAGATGCAGTTTATATAGGAGGATATGCCTATTCTGCTAGAGGTTATGCAGAAAATTTTTCTAACGAAGAAATAATAGAAGCAATTAACTATGCACACTTATATGGAGTAAAAATTTATGTAACTGTAAATACCTTAGTTTATGATGATGAGGTAGAAACATTTATAAATTATATTGACTTTTTGCACACTCATAATGTAGATGCCATAATTATTCAGGACTTAGGTATGTTTGATTTAATTAGAAAAATGTATCCAAATTTAGAAATTCATGCATCTACTCAAATGCATATTCACAATGTTGAAGGGGCAAAATTTGCTAAAAAATATGGTATGAAAAGGGTAGTGTTAGCTCGTGAAACTTCTATTGAAATGATTCGTGAAATAAAGAAAAATGTTGATATAGATTTAGAAGTATTTTGTCATGGTGCATTATGCGTAAGTTATTCTGGACAGTGCCTTATGAGTAGTTTAATAGGTGGAAGAAGTGGTAATAGAGGTGTATGTGCAGGTACATGTCGTCTTCCTTATGATTTAGTGGATAATCATTTAAACAAAATAAATAAGGATAAGTATTTATTAAGTATGAAAGACTTAAATACTGTTAAATATATTGGAGAACTAATTAAATCTGGAGTAACAAGTTTAAAAATAGAAGGAAGAATGAAAAGAGAAGAATATATCTATCTAGTTGTAAGTATTTATAGAAAAGCAATTGATAGCTTCTATTCAAAAGGAAAAGTTTTATTAGATGATAAAGATTTATTAAATTTAAAAAAAATATATAATAGAATGTTTACTAAAGGATTTTTATTTAATGAAGAAAATAAAAATGTTATAAATCAATTTAGACCTAATCACCAGGGTATAAAAATAGGTGAAGTAATAAAAATAAAAGAAAATTTTGTTTTTATAAAACTAAGTGAAAATATTAAAAAAGGTGATGGTATCAGATTTATAAATAAACGAGAAGATGTAGGATTACAATTAAATTATATTTATAAAAATAATAAATTAGTAAATGATGCACAAAAAGGTGAAATTGTTTCCATAAAAATAAAAAATAAGTTAAGTATTGGTGATATTGTTTTAAAAACTACTGATATAGTTCAATTAAATAATATAAAAGAAAGTTTAAAATTAAATTTAAGAAAAGTAAAAATTAACTGTAGTTTTATTGCTAAAAAAAATAAACCAATGATAATAATATTGAGTGATTTAAAAAATAAAGTTGAATTAAAAAGTGATTCAATAGTAACTATAGCTAAAACTAGCCCAATAAGTTATGAACAGGTTTATAGACAAATAAATAAATTAGGAAATACTATATATGAAATAGGAAAATTAGAAATTGATATTGATAATAATGTATTTATTTCTATAAAAGATTTAAATGAATTAAGAAGAAAAGCAATTAAAGAATTAGATGAATTAAGAAAATATAAAATACCTTATAAAAAAAATAATTATAATATAGAACTTCCAAATTTTGAAAAAGAAAATAATATAAATTATTATATAAATAGTAAAAAACAGTATGAAAATATAAAAAATAAAAAAATTTCTAATATATATATTGATGATATAAATCTTTTTAATGAATTAAAAAATGATTCAAGAGTAATATTTAAATTACCAAGAGTTATGAACAGTTTTAAAAAATATAATAATACTTTGTTAGTTGGAGAAATAGGTAGTATAAATTATTATAATGATATAGTTACTGACTTTTCACTCAATGTTACTAATTCCTATACAGTAGCATTTCTACATAGTGTTGGTGTAAAAAAAATAACGCTATCCTATGAATTAGATTTTAATAAAATTGATACTTTAATAAAAAATTATGTTAATAGATATAAAAGTAATCCTAATTTAGAAGTTATTTTATACGGTTATCAAGAATTAATGGTATCAAAATTTAAACTTCTTTCAATGTATGATAAAAAAGGTACTGACTTTTATTTAGAGGATCGCTATAATAAACTATATAATATAAGAGAAAAAGATGATTTAATGTATATATATAATAATAAAGAAAAAAATGAATTAAATTATATGAAAGATTATTTTAATATCGGTATTAATAATATAAGAATTAATATTTTAAATGATGAAGAATTAAAAAAAATAGGTTATAAAAATTAAAATATTATAAATATCAGACAACTTAAAAATTGTATTTTTAACACAAATTAAATGTTAAAAATTTATAAAAATCAATAGACATTTTTTTATCTTTGTACTATAATAGAAACCAATTTATGTGGAGGTGCAATATGATGAAAAAAAACTTACCAGTAATCTTGCTTAGAGGAATCGTATTGTTACCCAATAATGATATAAAATTAGAATTTGAAAAAGGTGATTCTAGTATTGTAATAGATGAAGCTGAAATGTTTCATGATGGAAAAATACTAGTTGTATGTGATCCAAAAGTTGATAATGAATATAATTTTAAAAAATTACCAACAATTGGTGTTATATCAAAATTAAGTCATAAAATAGAATTACCTAATGGAAGAATTAGAATTGTAATAAGTGGTTTATGTAGGGCACGTGTAAATAATTATTTAAATGCATTAAAAAAAGATGAAGTATTAGAAGCAATTGTAGAGGAATTAGAAGAAAAAACGGTTGATGAAAAAGAAGAAAAAATCTTGATTGCTAAGGTAAATAAAGAAGTAGAAACTCATGTAAAAAAAATTTCTTATTTAAGTAATAGTATTTTATCATCTATAAAAGATGTAGATAACTTGTCAAAAATAACTGATATAGTAGCGCTAAGTCTATCAGTTGAATTAGATAGATTAGTAGAGTATTTAGAGTGTTTAGATCCAAAAGAGAGAACTAATATGTTACTATCAGATCTCTATGAAGAAGAAGAAAAATTTGATATTGAAAGAGACTTGGATTTAAGAGTAAAAAAAGGAATTGACGAAAGTCAAAAGGAATATTTTTTAAGAGAAAAATTAAAAATAATAAAAGAAGAACTTGGTGATATATCTCCTAAGGATGAAGAAGTAGATGAATTAAGGCAAAAGATTGAAGATTTACAAGCTGATAAAAAAATTAAAGATAAACTTTTTTTAGAATTAAAAAGGTATGAGGCTTTATCTAATGCTTCTCCAGAAATTAATATGACAAGAAGTTATATTGAATGGTTACTGTCATTACCTTGGAAAATAGAAACAAAAGATAATGATAACTTATCGGAAGTTAGAAAAATTTTAGACAAGTCTCATTACGGATTAGAAAAAGCTAAAACAAGAATTGTAGAATATTTAGCTGTAAAAAAAATGACAAATTCACTAAAGGGTCCTATAATTTGTTTGGTAGGTCCACCTGGTGTTGGAAAAACCTCACTTGCTTTTAGTATTGCAGAAGCAATGCATAGAAGTTTTGTGAAAATGTCTGTTGGTGGAATTCATGATGAGTCAGAAATAAAAGGACATAGAAGAACTTATATTGGTGCTGCTCCTGGTAGAATAATTTCTTCGATGAAAAAAGCAAAAAGTAATAATCCTATTTTTTTAATTGATGAAATTGATAAAATGTCAAAAGATATAAAAGGGGATCCTGCAAGTGCACTATTAGAAGTTTTAGATCCTGAACAAAATAAATTATTTAGTGATAATTATATTGAGGAAGAATACGATTTATCAAACGTATTATTTATAGCAACAGCAAACTATATAGAACAGATTCCAGAAGCGTTAAAAGATCGTTTAGAAATAATTAAATTATCTGGTTATACAGAATATGAAAAATTAGATATTGTAAAAAATCATTTACTTAATAATATTTGTAAAGAGCATGGAATAGAAAGTAATTTAATAGAAATTAATGATGATATGATTTTATATATTATAAGAAATTATACAAAAGAAGCAGGTGTTCGTGAATTAGAAAGAAAATTAGCTAGTATTATAAGAAAAATAGTTACATCAATAGTAATAAATAATATTAAAATGGAAAAATTTTTAATAGATGAAAATTTAATTTTAAAATATCTTGGAAATCCAAAATATCAAGATTATGAAAAAAATAGTGAACCAACAATCGGTGTTGTAAATGGGCTTGCATATACTGTATTTGGTGGAGATACACTACCAATTGAGGTAAACTATTATGAAGGTAAAGGAAATTTATCCCTTACAGGCTCACTTGGTGATGTAATGAAAGAAAGTGCCCAAATTGCGTATAGTTATATAAAAGCTAATTGTGAAAAATTTAAAATTGATTATAATAAATTTTTGAAAAATGACATTCATATTCATGTTCCAGAAGGTGCAACACCAAAAGATGGTCCAAGTGCAGGAATAACACTTACAACAGCTCTAATAAGTGCTTTATCTAATCTTAAAATTGATAATAAATTAGCAATGACAGGTGAAATAACTCTAAGAGGTAAAGTGCTTGCCATTGGTGGATTAAAAGAGAAAAGTTTGGGTGCTTTAAGAAATGGAATAAAAAAAATAATAATACCATACGACAATTTAAAAGATTTAGATGAAATACCAGTAGAAGTAAAAGAAAATATTGAATATTTACCAGTAAAAAATTATGATGAAGTGTTTGAAATAATAAGTAGGTGATAAAATGCATAATTATGAAGAAACCCTTAAAGAAGCATTAGCAAATCATTTAATAATATCATTTATTTTTTCTATTGATATAAAAAATGATATAAAATATTATGAAAATTTTCCTAAAGAAGAAAAAGATAATATATTATTAAAGTTAAACAATTTTCTTAAATTAAATTGCGAACAAGGAATTTGTGATGAATATATTAAAAGTAATATTTATTATATAGCTCATTATTTATATGAAAATGGTAACAATAAAAATGAAGAAATATTAAATGAAATTAAAAGGACAACTAATAATTTGCCAACTGATAACTTTGAATTTATTAAATCACAAATGGCTATTAGGGATTTTTATTTAACAGGAAATGAAATTTTACCATTTAATAGAGAATTAAGAGCTATAAAAAATGCTACCGAAGAACAAATTGATAAATTAAAAATGACATATTATAATTCTATTAGCTTTGATTATAAATTTCTATTACTAGCACTACTTGATGAAAATAGTATAAATGGTTATGATTATTATAAGATGAATCCTAATTTTTATAGAAGTTTTAATTTTTTTAATAAAGTTAATCCAGAATATATTAATGATAAGAATTTTTTAAATAAAATTAAGCGTATAATTAATTCCGATATAGAATCACTATTAGAAACAGATTTTGATGATGATAAATATGATGAATTTACTAAAATATTAAATATAAGTATAAAACAGGTGAAAAAATATGATAGACATCATAGATGAAATGTATATAAATAATCTAATATTTAGTGATAAACCAATATTAAATATAAAAAATATTGAAAATGATAATTTTAATAGAATTCTAATATTTTTATTAATCTTTATTAATGAACATAATAATTCACAAACCTTGGATGACTATATGGTAAATAATTGTTTTGAACTATTAAATTATATAAGGTTTAATTATAAATATAAATCTTATAGTGAAAAAGTGTTAAAATATAATATTTTTAATGATTGTATAAGAACATTAAATTTATATAATGATGCTAATGTTAATTATTTTTATCAATCACAATGTATAAAACGAGGTATAGATGCTGATTATGAAGTTGAACTTGATAACATGACAATGCCAAATTATTTAAAAAATATTGTAATCAATTCGCTTAAAAATGATATAAATTTTTATAATCTATTAAAAAAAGAAGATATAACAGAATCTGAATATAATAATTTAATTATGAATGAAAATTTTATTTATACTATAAATTATTTATGTAATATATCAACATTTCTTTTAAATAATAATAAAGTTTTACATGATATATTATGTGAAAATTTAAAAATAATTAATGAACAAAAAAATATTCATAATAAAAATATGACAAGTAACAATAGTATAAAAAAATATACAAAAATATTAATTGATAGTATAAGATGGGAATAAAACCATCTTTTTTTAATATAATTTAATGAATAGGAGGAAGATTAGGAATGAAAAAAATAATTCCTTTTAAAAAAGAGATAGTTTTTAAAACAAATTTATCAGAGATAACAAGTATTTCATTAGAACATAATTTACAAAAAAAGGACAATAATATAATAAATGGAAATTTTGTAGTAAGTGGAAATTATAAAGTTAATGAAACAAGTATAAATACAGAGAGATTTAGCTACGATTTGCCATTTGATATAAATGTTGATGAAAAATATATGTTGGACAATGTAGTAATAGATATAGATGATTTTTACTATGAAATTATTAATAATAAATCTTTAGAAGTTAATATAGATGTTTTAATAGATCATCTAGAAGAAAAACCGTTAATTGAAGAAAAAGAAATAATAAAAGAAGAAAAAGAAGATGTGTCAAATATAATGGAAATAGAAAAAGAGGATGCTGATATTATGGAAAGATGTATTGAAGCAGAAGATATATTATCATCACTTGAAGAAAAAGATGAAAAAAAGGAAAAAGAACCTGAAAATGTAGTAAGAGATGATAAAAAAATAGAAGTGGTAGAACAAAAAAGTGTAACAAAAATTAATTCTTTATTTGATAATTTAGATTCTAGTACAGAGACATATAAAACATATAAAGTATGTATTATGAGAGCGGGCGACACTATAGAAAGTGTTTTACAAAAATATACAATTACAAAAGAAGAGTTAGAAATATACAATAATTTATCAGATATAAAAATTGGAGATAAATTAATAATTCCATATTTAAATAATGAAAAAATATAATGAATTATTTAAAAAATATTCAATAGTTCCAAAAAAATATAAATTTTATAAAAATATTACAATAATAGATTATGATGATAAAAAAATAGTAATAAAAGAAAAAAATAGAAGTAATAAAAATCAAATATTCAAATATTTAAACTCAAGAAGTTTTGATTATTATCCAAAAATTTTAAATGATAATATGGATCAATATGAGATTACAGAATATATTGAAGATATTGAAATGCCTAAAGAACAAAAAATGCAAGATATGATTGACTTAGTTGCACTTTTACATAGTAAAACAACGCATTATGAAGAAGTAGATGATGAAGAATATAAACAAATTTACGAAGACATTAATAATAATATATTATATTTGAATAGTTATTATATGGATTATTTAATAGAAGCAGAAAATAGTATTTATATGAGTCCAAGTGAATATATGCTAGCACTTAATATTTCAAAAATATTGGGCGCTTTAAATTTTTGTAAAGATGAAATAGAAAAATGGTATAAAATTGTAAAAGATAAAAAAAAACAACGATTAGTTGTTTTACATAATAATTTAGATTTATCACATTTTCTTAAAAATAAAGGATCATATTTAATAAGTTGGAATAAGGCAAAAATAGATATTCCAATATTTGATTTGTATAAATTATATAAAAGGCATTCACTTGATTTTGATTTTTCTGAAATACTAAAAAGATATGAACATTCATATCCTTTACTCGAAGAAGAAAGAAAATTACTATTTATATTAATTTCTATGCCAGATAAAATAAATCACAATTCTTCAGAATATGATAATTGTAAAGAAATTAGTAAATTAATAGAAAATTTAGCAAAAACTGAAATATTTATCTCACCATATTATTCTAAAAATACAAAACAAAATAAATAATATAAAAATAAATAATATAAAAATACTAAATCTGGTTACAATAAAAAAAGCAATTATAAATTGATAAATTAATAAAATAGAAAAAATAAATAAAAATATCAACCATTTACCACGGCATCTCCACCAATTATTATTAGGCATAAATATCACCTATAACAATATATGATTAAAAAAATTTTTTGTATAGTTAAAAATAATATTAAAAAGATATTATTTTTTTCTATATTTTGTATATATCCTATATTTTTAGGAAATAATAATAACGAATTATATTAGGTTTACATATATAATTTAAATATTACAAAAAAATAATGTCGAATATTGACAAGAATGTTTTTTTTGTGATATATTATTATCGTAGAAAAATAGGAGGTAGAAAAAATGAAAATGAATAAGAAAGGTTTTACATTAATCGAATTATTAGCTGTTATCGTTATTTTAGCTATTATCGCTTTAATCGCTGTACCACAAGTAATTAAAATCTTAAATAGTGCTAGACAAAGTGCTGCTGAAGATTCTGCTTACGGTATTCTTAAATCAGCTGAAAGTTATGTAGCAACTTACATGATGGAAAACCAAGGAGATTGGGTTAGTGAAGATGTTGATTTTGCATGTACAGAAGATGGATGCAAAGGTACAGTTAATACTAAAGAAGTTACTTTAGATTTTAAAGGAACTAAACCAAAAAGTGGTACTGTCACTCTTGATTCTAATGGTGAAGCAAAAATTACTACAGCTTTAGTTATTAATGGATTCTCATGTACACAAGATGGAGATTCTGTTGATTGTTCTACAAAGGCAAGTGCTTAGTTAAGAAAAAAAAGAAATTTTATTTCTTTTTTTTTGGAAAAAGGTGATAATATGAATATAAATAAAATTAAAAATTTAAATGACTTAAAT
Organism: uncultured Bacilli bacterium; assembly: GCA_934130045.1. GTDB lineage: Bacteria > Bacillota_I > Bacilli_A > RF39 > UBA660 > CAJLIR01. The sequence goes on from CAKOXI010000025.1 coordinate 9,875, forward strand.
AAAATTATAAAAAAAGGAACGATAGAAAAATTATCATATTATTTATCAATATCATTATTTATAATTCCTATTTTTATGTTTTTAACAAACTTAATAATACCATCGGAAACAAAAACAATATGGCTAACATTAGTTTTGTTACTAGGTTTTTTTTCACTTTTGAATTCATTTTTATATACTTATAAAAATTATAATCTATTTGAAAAAAAATATATAATTGATAAAATAAAAAATAATAAATATATAATTTTTTTGATATTATATATAATATGGTGCTTTATTTCCTGTTTATTTTCTTCTAATAAATTTGTAAGTTTTTTTGGTTCTAATTATTTAAGTGAAGGCTTCATTTGTTATTTAGCATATACTGGAATATTTTTTAATGGATCAATTTCTAAAAATAAGGGATATTTAAAAAATATATTGATGTATTTTGTGTTTACTGTTTCTTTTATTTCAGTAGTAACATTAATATCTTATTATTTTAATTTAAATTTTAATTTTATTAGAAATTTTACATCAATTTTTATGAATGAAAATCATTATGCTTATTATTTGAATATGGGACTTATTTGTAATGTATGCATGTTTTTATTTTGTAATAAAAAAGATATTAGTATTTTATATTTAATACTTTATATTATAAATTGTCATACATTAGTTTTAAATAATACTTTAGGTTGCTTTTTAGCTTTTTTGTGTACTTTATTCTTAATTTTTATATATTTAGTAATAGTAAAGCAAGATTTTTTCAAATTTCTAATAATTATATTAATTACAGTAATATTATGTATTATAAATATTAAAATTGTTCTTCCAAATTTTACTCAACTTACAAATGATGTTATTTCTATTGAAGAAAATATATCAAATAGTGGAGATATTCAAAAAATATATGGGGCGGGTACAAATAGAATGGGACTTTGGTTAGTTGCACTAGAACTTATAGAAGAAAAACCAATATTTGGATATGGAATAGATAATTTATTAGAACAATATATTAGACTTAATAAATCAGAAATAACATCAAGACCACATAATGAATATATTCAAATAGCAGCAACGATAGGAATTCCTGGTTTAATTTATTATTTATTATTTTTACTATTATTATTTTTTAAGGTAATATTTAGTATAAAAAAAATATCTTACTTAGAAATAACTGCTATATTCGTTTCTATAACTTATTTAATATCAGCTTTTTTTGGTGTTTCTATATTTAATACAACTCCTTATTTATATCTTTTTTTAGGATTGATAGGTTCAATATTTGTAAAAAAGGTTATTTAGTATGTTACAAAACTGTAATTGATAAAATATATAAAATATGCTATACTTAATTTATGTGAAAATGAGGTGTTTTTTTTGAAGGAAAAAATAAAATTATTTTTATCAAAGTTAATTGCATATATGAAAACAAATAAATTATTTTTTGTTTTTGTTTTAACATCTGTTGGTAATGCTACTTTACTTAGGTTTTTAACAGTTAAAAACTATTTTGATGTTAAACCTATTTTAGCTGATGTTGGAGCTGTATTACTAATAGGTGCATTTGGTTATTTTTTTAAACCAAAAAATCAATTTAAATATTATTTTACATGGTCAATAATTTTTACAGTTTTATGTATAATTAATTCTATATATTATACAAATTATATGTCATATGCATCTGTTTCATTGCTATCAACATCATTACAAGTTATTGATGTTGCTGATGCAGTAACAAAAAATGTAATGGAACTTAAAGATTTTAGTTATATTTGGCAATTAGTTGCAATGTTTTTTGTTCATTTATATTTAAAGAAGAAAAAATATTATGAATATGTTTCTGATATAGAAGTAGGAAAAGTTAGAACCCTAAACACACTTGTAGCGAGTTTGATTTTCTTTGGATTTTTTGCTTCTACATTAACAGGACTAGATATTAGTAGATTGGGTAAACAATGGAATAGAACTTATTTAGTAATGAATTTTGGATTGTATACATACCAAGCAAATGATATTTTTGTTAGTTTAAAAACACAAATTAGTCCATTATTTGGATATGATGAAGCTGCTAAAAATTTTAGAGAGTTTTATGATGAAAAGAAACAAAATGAAAGTATCCCTGAAAATAAATATACAAATATTTTAAAAGGGAGAAATGTTATTGCTATTCATGCTGAAAGTATTCAAAATTTTGTTTTAAATACTCAGTTTAATGGTCAAGATGTTGCACCAAATTTAAAGAGATTGGCTAGTGAAGGATTGTATTTTTCAAATTATTATGCACAAGAAAGTGTTGGAACGAGTAGTGATAGTGAATTTACATTTTTAACTTCTCTTATGCCAGCATCTAGTGGAACTGTTGCAATTAGTTATTGGGATAGAGAATACAATACAAGCTTAAAAGAATTAAAGAAAATGGGATATTATACATTTAGTATGCATGCTAATAATGGAACATTTTGGAATAGACATTTAATTCATCCTAAATATGGTTATGATAATTTTTATTATTATACAAAGGATTATGAAATTGATGAAGTATTGGGTATGGGATTAAGTGATAAATCATTTTTTAGACAATCTGTTCCTAAAATTAAGGAAGTAAGTGAAAATAATCAAAATTTTTATGGAACATTAATTATGCTGACAAATCACACCCCATTTGATGCAGCATCACAAGTTGATTTTGATGTTGATTATAAGTATGAAAAGAAAAATGAAACAACTGGTGAAATGGAAACAGTATCAGCACCATTCTTAGAGGATACAACATTAGGTAATTATATGAAAACTGTTCATTATGCAGATGAGGCAATAGGAGAATTTATAAATGAATTAGACGAGGCTGGTTTGCTTGAAAATACGGTTATTGTTATATATGGTGATCATGATGCTAAGATAAAAAAATCGGAATATTTATATTATTATAATTATGATCCATACACAGATTCTGTACTTGATGAGGATGATCCAAATTATAAGGACATTGATTCATTTGATTATGAGTTAAATAGAAAGGTTCCATTTATCATTTGGACAAAGGATAAAGCAGTACAAGGAGAAATTAATGAGGTAATGGGCATGTATGATGCCGCACCAACACTAGGTAATATGCTCGGTTTTTATAATGAATATGCATTAGGTCATGATATTTTTAGTGTAGATAATAACATAGTTGTCTTCCCAGATGCTAGTTGGGTAACAAATACAATGTATTATAGTAGTTCTAAAGGAGAAGGAAAATTATTAAATCCTGATGCAACAATTTCTACTGATTATATAGAAAATAATAATAAGTATGCTGAAAAATTGATTTCTATTTCTAACGATATCATAGTATATGATTTAATCAAGAGAACAAGAGAAGAAGCAGAAATTTTAGAAGATGAATAAAAAATAATAAAAAGAATATAATTAAATAAATAGATTATATTCTTTTTTTATTAAATTTAAAAAATACTATTGATATGTAAAGCTTTTTTTGATATAATTTATTTGTATTTGGGTCTATAGCCAAGTGGTAAGGCGTGGGACTGCAACTCCCTGATCGTTGGTTCAAATCCGACTAGACCCTCCATTATAAATTTTTGCAGGTGTGGTTCAATGGTAGAATGCGGCCTTGCCAAGGCTGAGACGCGAGTCCGATTCTCGTCACTTGCTCCATTTGAAATCAACTTACGGACTTAATTGTTCGTAAGTTTTTATATTAAAAAGTTCTGCCTTCACAGAAAGGAGAACTTTTTTTCATGTTTAAATTTAAAATAATTGAAAATCTAAGGTCTAATAAAAATTTAACCAACATCTTAAAAGACTTTAAATATAAGGTTAAATTAGGAAAATTTAAAATTATCATACATACTAACATGCAAGTAATAATATCTATTGAATACAAAATTACATATCCTACTACTCTTACAATATAGAATACAAAGTTAACGAAATACCAATAAGTCATTTTATATTAAAAAGCATAATCAAAAGTACAATATTAAAGAAATTGCACAATTTTTGAAAAAATTTTAATTTTAGGCTATACATTTTGCTTATTTGTGAGGAAACATATGAGAGATGATTTTAATATTTCTTAAAATTTGAAGAAAGTAGGAAAATTATGAGATGTAGAGTTTATGTAAGAGTATTTATTGATGACCAAAGAGATAATGGTTATTCTATTGATTTACAAATTAAAATGATAAAAAAAATATTGTGAAAAGAATGAATATCATATGTTGATGTGCATAATGCTGCGGGACACTCTGGAAAAGATTTGATGAGATCAATAATGCAAAGATTACTAAAAGGTATTAAATCTAAAAAAATGATAAGTTAATTGCTATTAAAATTGATAGACTTACTCGTAATAATTATGATGGTTTTTGGTTATTTAATTATTGTGAGGAACATGATGTAAAAATAGAA
>CAKOXI010000026.1 GCA_934130045.1 uncultured Bacilli bacterium
GAATATATGGATATCAATTTAGTATAGATAATGGTACAACTTGGTTACCAAGTGAACCACAAAAGAAGAATACATATGCATTTAATAATTTAGAGTCAGGTGTTTCATATAATCTAACTGTTAAAGTTATAAATAATACATATTTAGGAGATGGAATAAATGAAAATAACTCCTTGGCCAGTGAAAGTATATATTACAAAATTTCAAATTTTAAAGTAAAAGATGTTGGTTTAGGAATTGCTTTAGGTATAAATGGCGACATATATACTTGGGGATATAATGGCCAAGGTCAAATTGGAAATGGTACAACTACAACGACATATTCTAATCCTAGCAGTGTTAATATTAATATTGATGTTGCCAAAATAGCTGGTGATTATCATAGAGTGATTCTTGATACAAATGGTGATTTATGGGTATGGGGAAATAATAGTAATGGACAATTAGGTAATAAAACAAAAAATAATGTTTTGATTCCTACAAAACTTGATTTATCTGTAAAATTTAAAGATGTTTCTGCTGGTAGTTCATTTACAATTGCGCTTGATACAGATGGGTATTTATGGACATGGGGATATAATGATGGTGGACAACTAGGTGATGGTACTAGAACTGATAAATCATATCCAAAAAAAATATTGTCTGAGTTAAAGTTTAAAAAAATATTTGCTACTTCTCAAAAAAGTTTTGCTTTAACAGAAGATGATATATTATATACTTTTGGAAGAACCCATATAAGTAATGGAGTAAGCGCTGTTAAACATACTCCATATGTGATGACTAATGGAATTAATTTTAAAAAAATAGTTTCATATAATCACGTGTTAGCACTTGATACAGATGGTAATTTATATGCTTGGGGAACTAATTCAAAGGGTGAATTAGGTGATGGTACAACTAATTTTTCTTCATCTCCAATTCAAATAATGAGTGATAAAAAATTTATTGATGTTGCTGCCACTTATGACTCAAGTATGGCTTTAGATAACGAAGGAAATTTGTGGGTATGGGGATATAATTCATATGGGCAATTTGGAACTGGTTCAAAAAATCAAATTTCAATCCCAACAAAATTAAATACTACGATTAAAGTAAAATCTATATATGGATCTAGTGGCACATTTTATATTATTGATAGTGATAATAATTTGTGGGGATGTGGTGATAATAGAAATGGGTTCCTTGGAAATGGTACAAATACAGATTCATATGAATTTATTAAAATTACAGATTAGTATTTTGTAATACTGGAAGTTTAAATGATTATTCATTTGAACTTTTTTATATATTTTAAAAAAATATATTTATTTATTATAAAATATGTGATAAAATTATTTATAGTAAATGTATTTATAATAGAGGAGGAATTAAAATGGGTTTTATAAAGAAATGGTTGTCTTCTGAAGATCAAAATGTTTTTGACTCTAATAGTGATAATAGTGAGTATTATATAATGAATGCGGAAGAAGCTTTAAAGGAAAATGATGGAAAGAGCAAAATGATTTTACTTGAACCTCGTGCTTATTCTGAATCACAACAAATTGCTGATTATTTAAAATCAAGAAATACAGTTGTTGTTAATTTGAAAAGAGTTACTTCTGATCAAGCCAAAAGGATAGTTGATTTTTTAAGCGGAACTATTTATGCAATTGGCGGGGATTTACAAAAAATTGGTGGAGGGATATTTTTATGTACTCCAAATAATATAGATATTCAAGGTAAAATTACAGATGAACGTGAAGGAAAAGATATTTACGATAATGATGATATAAATACTGAATGGTAATAGTTGACATTTTGTTTATTTGTGTTAAAATAACTACTTGAAACATTTTATGGGGTGATTTTATGGAAAAATTTAATCGCACTATGCGAGGATATGATCCAGATGAGGTAAAAAAATTTTTAGATCAAGTTATTCAAAAGGTTGAAGCAATGAATGAAGATAATAAGAAAAAGGAAGAAAAGATTAAATTACAGGAGAAAAAAATAATTGAACTTTCTTCTATCTATGAAGAAAATCAGAAATTGCGTCAACAAAATGAACAACTAAAACAAAAACTTGAACGTCATGAAAGAATGGAAGAAACTTTAAATAAAGCAATTATGATGGCTCAAAAAACATCTGATCAAATGAGATTATCTGCCCATAAAGAAAGCGAAACAATAATTGATGATGCTAAAAGAAATGCTAACAGAATAGTTAATGAAGCACTGCTTAAAGCAGAAAAAACTGAATTGGAAGCAAATATGTTAGCAAGAAATGTTCGTGTATTTAAGAAAAAAATAAAAGATGTTATTGAATCACAATTAGAAGTTGTAAATGATTTAGATAAAATAGAAATGTAAAACAGTTGATAGAAACGTTATATTAATGATTTTAAAGAGAGTTAATGTTAGGTGTGAATTAATATTGAGTTAATATAAGAATCATTCTTGATGTGTTTTTTTGAAATATAGTAGAAAAAAACGGTAACGCGTTATAGTTATAAGTGCAAATTCTTGAATTAAGGTGGTACCGCGGATTTTATTCGTCCTTAAATTTAGGAATTTTTTTGTTTTAAGGAGGTTAAAATTATGTTTTTACAAATTATATTACTTATAGTTGGTTTTGTAATTTTAATTAAGGGAGCAGATGTTTTTGTAGATGGTGCTGCTTCTTTAGCGCAAAATTTTAAATTATCAAAAATGCTTATTGGTCTTACAATTGTTGCTTTTGGTACTAGTGCACCAGAATTTGCGGTCTCGGTTAAGTCGATTATTTCTAATAATGCTGATATGGTACTAGGAAATGTTATTGGAAGCAATATTTTAAATATTCTTTTAATTATTGGCATTTGTGCTTTAATTAAACCTGTAATAGTTAAAAATAATACCATTAAAAAAGAAATTCCTATTGTAATTTTAATGAGTACATTATTATTTTTCTTAATGAAGGATAATTTATTTGATAGTAGTATATCAAATATTGTAACTAGAAATGATGGATTTGTAATTTTACTTTTCTTCACAGTTTTTATTTATTATTTAATTTCTATTGTAAGAAATAAAAAGGATGAAGATGCTGATTCTTTAGCAAAATTCAATATTCCAAAATCTATAATTTTTACAATTTTAGGAATTGTTGCAATAATTGTAGGTAGTAATCTAGTTGTAGATAGTGCAAGTACTATTGCAACTATACTAGGTGTTAGTCAAAAAATGATTGCGCTTACTATAGTAGCTTTTGGAACGTCTCTACCAGAACTTGTTACTTCTATTGTTTCTATAAAAAAAGACGAACAAGAAATAATGGTTGGAAATATAGTTGGTAGTAATATTTTTAATATAGGTATAGTATTAGGCCTTCCAGTTGCTTTATTTGGTGGTATTGATGCGGTTGGATTTAATAATATTGATTTAATTATGTTATTGTTATCAGCTGTTTTACTATTTATGTTGTCATTTAAAAAACATAAAATAGGTAAAGTTGGTGGAATATTAATGTTAGTTTTATTTATAATTTATTATACATTTGTAATAGTAGGAGGAAATATATGAAATTTGAAAAATTAAAAGCAGGAAATGTATCTGATGTTGAAAGACAAATTCGTGAAGAATGGGGTGGTTGTGAAAACATTTTAAAGAAAACAATTGATAATAGATCTGATAAGAATATGTTTGTATTTTATGATGGACCAATTTATGCGAATGCAAAACCTGGTTTGCATCATGTTTTTGCAAAAACTATTAAAGATGCAGTTTGTAAATATAAAACAATGCAAGGATATAAAGTTTTAAGAAAAATTGGTCTTGATACTCATGGATTACCAATTGAGGTTAATGTTGAAAAAAAGTTGGGATTTAAAAATAAATCTGATATTGAAAAATTTGGAATTGAAAATTTCTGTAAGGAATGTAATAAAGAAACTGATTCTAATATAGATGAGGTAAAAAAAGTTACAGAAATGATGGGACAATTTATTGATATTACTAATCCATATATAACATGTACTAATGATTATATTGAGTCAGAATGGTGGTTAATTAAAAATATATTTGATAAAGGTTTAATTTATCATGGTAATAAAGTTTTACCATATTGTCCAAGATGTGGAACTGAATTATCACAAAATGAAGTATCGCAAGGATATCAACAAGATTCAGTTAATACTGTAATTGTGCCATTAAAATTAGTTGATGAAGATGCATATTTATTAGTTTGGACAACAACACCATGGACTCTTATAGATAATGTTGCAACTTGTGTAAATCCAGATTATGACTATATTAAAGCATCATCTAAAGGAAATAATTTTATAGTATGTAAAAACTTAGCTGATAAGGTTTTAGGCGAAGATTATTTAGTTTTAGAAACATATAAAGGTAAAGATTTAGTTGGAAAAAGATATGAACAATTAATGCCTTTTGCTAAAGTTGAAGGTAAAGCATTTTGTGTTTTAGCTGACAATTATGTTACTGCTTTAGATGGTACTGGTATAGTTCATATTGCGCCTTCTTATGGAGAAGATGATTCAAGAGTTGCTAAAATAAATGGTGTAAGTTCTTCAAAAAGTGTAAATAAAGATGGTCTTTATATGGTTGGCCCTTGGAAGGATAGAATTGTAACTGATCCAGAACTTGAACTTGATATTATTAAATATTTAAAAGAAAATGATAAGTTATTTAAAAAACAAAAAATAACTCATGATTACCCACATTGTTGGAGATGTAAAAAACCACTTATTTATTATGCTAAACCAGCTTGGTATATTGAAACAACAAAATTAAAAGAAAAAATAATTGAGTGCAATAAAAGTGTTAATTGGTATCCTTCTTATGTAGGTGAGAAAAGATTTAATAATTGGCTAGAAGGAATGGTTGACTGGGGAATTTCAAGAAATAGATATTGGGGTTGTCCTATGCCAATTTGGACTTGTGAATGTGGTCATATTGAATGTATTGGATCGCTTGACGAATTACAAAAAAAAGTTGTAGGAGATGTTGATGTTAGAAAAATTGAACTTCATAGACCTTATGTAGATAATATTCATATTGAATGTCCTAAGTGTCACAAATCAATGAATAGGGTAACTGATGTTATGGATGTATGGTTTGATAGTGGAGCTATGCCATATGCTCAATTTCATTATCCATTTGAAAATAAAGAACTTTTTGAAAGTCAATTTCCAGGTGATTTTATAGCTGAAGGTGTAGATCAAACAAGAGGTTGGTTTAATTCTCTTTTATGTATTTCTACATTAGTTTCAGGTGTTTCAAGTTATAAAAATGTTGTTGTAAATGATATGATGCTTGATGCTAATGGAAAGAAAATGTCTAAATCAGTTGGAAATATTATAAATCCAGTTGATATTATGACTGAGTATGGGGCAGATCCAGTTAGATATTATATGCTATATGCATCACCTGTTTGGACACCACTTAGATTTGATATGGTCGGTTTAAAAGAAATCTATTCAAAATTTTATGCAACACTTAAAAATGCTTATTCATTTTTTGAGATGTATGCTAATGCTGATAATATCGATCCAAGAGAATATAATATTGATGTTGAAAACAGAGAATTAATTGATAAATGGTTACTTTCTAAATTAAATAAACTTGTACGTGATGTAACTAATGCATATGAAGCTTATGATTTAAATAAAGTTGTAAAATTAATTGTGCCATTTTTAAATGATGATTTATCAAATTGGTATATTAGATCAAATAGAAGAAGATTCTGGGATTCTGAGTTATCTTTAAGCAAAAAAGCAGTATATCAAACAACATATGAAGTATTAGTTACACTATCTAAATTAGTAGCTCCTATTACTCCTTATATATCAGAAGAAATATATACTAAATTAACATCTTTAGAAAGTGTTCATTTAGCTGATTTCCCTAAATGTAATGAAGAACTAATAAATGAAGAAGTAGAACAAAAAATGGATTTAGTTCGTGATATATGTAGTTTAGGTCGTGATGCTAGAGAAACTGTTAATATTAAAGTTCGTCAACCAATTAAAGAAGTTATTTTGTCTTCATCAGTTAAAGATATTATTGGTAATTTAGATTCAATTGTTAAAGAAGAATTAAATGTAAAAAATATAGTTTACAAAACTGATATGACAGAATATTTGAATTATTCATTAAAACCTAACTTTAAAGTACTTGGTAAGGAATTAGGACCTAAAATAAAATTATTACAAGAAGAATTGAAAAAATTATCTAGTAATGATGCTTACAGGGTAACTTATGACTCCATAGTAATTAAATTAGATGGTGAAGATTTTACTTTAAATAGTGATAATACAATTGTATCAATTGATGTTTTAGATGGATATGTTGCTAGTAATGATTCAAAAACATGCGTTGTTTTAAATACAGAATTAACTGAAGATTTAATTTTGGAAGGTCTTGCTCGTGAAGTAGTAAGAAAGGTACAAAGTTTAAGAAAAGATTTGGATTTAAACATTGTTGATAAAATTAAGGTTTATTATAATGGACCAGAACAATTAGATAAATCAATAAATAACTATATGGATTATATAAAAAATGAAACTTTGGCTATTTCAATTTCAAAAGATTCTAATTTAGAATTAGATTCAGAATTAAATGATATAAAAGCTTCCTTGGTAATTGAAAAATTATAAGAATTTTAAATTTTTTTAGAATTCTTTTTTTTGTTTATTTTTATTTATATGACTTGACTAAAAAATATAATATGATAGAATATAAAACAAAAAAGTTAAAAAGTGGTGATATTATGAAAAAAATTTTTATGGAAAAATATGATATTGAAAGTGGTCTTAACTTTGATTATTGCGATAATTTTTATAAAATAGATTTGATTAATGATAATTGGAAATTTTATTATAGTTTAGCAAAAAAATATTATGAATATCATGGAGATTTAGTCATACCTATTTCTTTTAGAACAAAAAATGGTTATGACTATGATGATACTGGTATTCGATTAGGAAATTGGATAAGTCGTCAAAGAACAGCATATAAAGATCCTAAAAAATCTAAAATATCTATAGAACAAATTAAATTATTAAAGGAAATTGGGATGATTTTTGATGCTCAAAGTTATGCCTGGTTAAAAAATTATAATTTAGCTGAATCTTATTATGAATATCATGGAAATTTAGAAATACCTGCTTCTTTTAAAACTAAAGATGGTTATAATTTTGATGAACAGGGAATAAATTTAGGTATTTGGATTAATCATCAAAGAGAAGCATATAAAAGTAAAGGAAAAAATAAATTAACAAATAATCAAATTAAACTATTAAAGAAAATAGGAATGATTTTTGACGTACATAATGATACTTGGGTTAGAAATTATAATTTAGCTAAGGCTTATTATGAATATTATGGAAATTTAGAAATAGTTGATAATTTTAAAACGAAAAATGGTTATGAATATGATAAATCAGGAATTAGTTTAGGTAGATGGATAAGATATCAAAGAAAAAATTATAGTACCCATGAATTAAATGAATATCAAATTATTCTATTGAATAATATAGGAATGCTATTTGATATCCGCAGTAATAATTGGTTAAAAAATTATAATTTGGCAAAAAAATATTATGAACATCATGGAAATTTACAAATAGCGCAAAATTTTAAAACAATAAATGGCTATGAATATGATGAATTAGGTACTAATTTGGGTAGATGGATTGATACTCAAAGACTAGCTTATAAGGAACAAGAAAATTTTAAGATAAATTCAGAGCAAATCAAATTATTAGAGAAAATAGGAATGATATTTGTTGATGTTAATTTTGAAAAATGGAAGAAAAACTATAATTTAGCTAAATCTTATTATGAACATTATAAAAATTTACAAGTATCTTGTAATTTTAAAACAATAAATGGATATGAATATGATGAACATGGCATTAATTTAGGCAGATGGATAAGTAATCAAAGACAAGCATATACTGGAAATGGAACATCTAGGATAAATTATGAACAAATAAGACTATTAGAAGAAATAGGAATGATTTGGTTCGATGAAAATAAAAATCAAAAACTACAAAATGAAATAATTAATGAACAGAATAAAAAGAAAAAGCAAATAGAAATATTAAATAGAGTAAGATCTTATTTAAATACATTAGATGAAAATAAAGTTTATTCTAAAGAAGAGATAAATTCTGGATTTGTTAAGAAATTAAGTAGATGAATATAAATATATAAAGAATTTTAAATTTTTTTAGAATTCTTTTTTTATTCATATATAAATTTTTTTTTAATAAAATTCTATAGGTGATATTATGCATTTAATAAATAATTTTAGGGAGTATATGGAAAATAATAAATTTGTTATAAATATATATGAAGATAATATAAATATAATTAATTATACTAGTATAGGAATTATAGAAGATACTAAGGTATCGGTATTAGGTCATGATAAAAATATCACCATATCTGGAGAAAAATTGGTTTTAAAAAAATTACTTAAAGATGAAATTTTAATATCGGGGATAATAAAAAAAATAGAATTAAGGTGAAATAGATGAAGAATTCATTTTTATTTAAAATAAAAAGTTCTATTACTTTAAATATTAAGGGTAAAAATATTAATAGATTTTTAAATAAATTAATAAAAAATAATATTGAAATACTTGAAGTTAACAATATTTCTTATAAGGAAGTTAATATAAGAGTTTATAAGTCTGATATAGAAACAATTTATAAATTAAAAACTGTATATGATTTAAATGAAATAAATCAAAGTGGGTTAATTAAAATTAAAAAAATTATAAATATTAATAAAATATTACTTTTTTTTCTATTTTTAGGTATTATTGGATTAGTAATTTTAACTAATATTATATTTGATGTCGAAGTAGTTCATAATAAAAAAGAAATTCAAGAGTTATTAATAAGTGAATTAAAAAAATATAATATTAGTAAATATAATTTTGTAAAAAGCTTTAATGATGTAGAAAATATTAAAAAGGAAATATTAAATAAGTATAAGGATAAATTAGAATGGATTGAAATTGAAAGAGTAGGAACAAAGTATATAATTCGTGTTGAGGAAAGAAAAATTCCTCTAAATATAGAGGATGGTCAAAACAGAGATGTTGTTGCTAAAAAATCGGCTATAATAAAAACTATAATTGCGGATAATGGAGTTGTGGTAAAGAATATTAATGATTATGTAAAAAAAGGTGATGTTATAGTATCTGGTAGTATTTATTTAAATGAATCACTAAAAAGTGTTATTAGTGCAAATGCTAAAGTATATGGAGAAGTTTGGTATAAAACAAATGTGGAAATTCCTTTTATATATTATGAGGAAAATTATACTTCAAATATAAATAAAGTTTTAACTTTAAAATTTTTGAATAAAAGATTTGAATTATTTAATTTTCATAAATATGAAAATAAAAAAATAGAGGAAATGAATATAGTAAAACATTTATTTTTACCGATAAGTTTTGTTTTCGAAACTCAAAGAGAAATAAAGAAAACTGATAAAATTTATACAATAGATGAAGCTATTGATATAGCTAAACAAAAAAGTATTGATGCTATTAATAGTAAATTAAATGACAAAGAATATATAATTTCATCAAAAAATTTGAAAGTTGAAATAAAAGAGAGTAAAATAGTTCTTGAAATGTTTTTCTCAGTTTACGAAGATATAACGGATTATAGGGTAATTGAGGATATAAATTATCAGGAATAGGAGTGGGGTTGTGCTACAAAAAACAATTATTGAACTTTTTTCTAATGTTTGGCCGACATTGTTTCTCTTTACAATTATAGTTTCTTCTTTAAGAATAACATATTTAATTCATAATAAAGTTAGATTTGTTTTATATAGAGAATTACTTATGTTAGGATTTATACTTTATATTATGTTTTTATTTTATGTTGTAACTTTTCAAGATGTTGATTGGAGTACATCTAATTTTATTCCATTTAAAGAAATTATGAGATATGAAATAGGAAGTCGTTTATTTATAAAGAATATATTAGGAAATATGTTAATGTTTGCTCCATATGGATTTTTTGTTGGATATTATATAAGAAGTGAAAAATGGTATGTGAGCTTTATATTATGTTTAATAACATCATTTTCAATAGAAATAACACAAATGTTAATAGGACGAGTATTTGATATTGATGATATTTTACTTAATATAATAGGTGGTATGTTAGGCTTTTATATATTTGTTTATTTAAATAAAATAAAGAATTTGTTACCAAAATTCTTTAAAGGACCGATTTTTTTAAATATGTGTGCTATAATAATAATAATTTTAATAATTTTATATTTGTTTAATTTTATAAGTATAGGTGGTATTTTATGAATAATGTAGAAATAATAAATGAAACAGGAAAGAAAATAGAATATATAGATACAATGAAGAAATTAATTGATTTTGCTATAAAGCACGAAAATTTAGAAAATGTTATATTTAATATAATTATTGTTGATAATGAGTATATTCATGCGTTAAATCGTGAATATCGTAAGATTGATAGACCAACTGATGTAATTAGTTTTGCGCTTGAAGATAGTGAAGAAGAAGTTAAAAGTGATTTTAGAGTATTAGGAGATATTTATATTTCAATTGATAAAGTATATGAACAAGCTTTGGAATATGGTCATAGTAATTTAAGGGAGATATGTTTTTTAATGATACATGGTTTTTTTCATTTGTTAGGCTATGATCATATGACAAAAGAGGATGAAAAAGTAATGTTTGCTAAACAGGAGGAAATATTAAATGAATTCGGAATTACGCGCTGAACAAAAAAAAAGAGGTCTTAAAAGATTCTTTAAAAGTTTTGGGTATTCAATTGATGGTCTAAAATATGCTTACAAATATGAACAGAGTATGTTTATACATATAACTATGTTATGTTTTGTAATAATATTTGGTCTTATTTTAAGAATTTCTAAAATAGAATGGATAATATGTATTATTTTATGTGGACTTGTAATCGCAACTGAATTAATTAATACTTCTATAGAAGCTGTAGTTGACTTAACCTGTCCAAAAATTCATCCATTAGCTAAAATTGCCAAGGATACTGCATCAGCAGCTGTATTTGTATTTGCGATTACTGCAGCTATATCTGGATTAATAATTTTTGTTCCTAAAATAATTGATTTTATAAATTTTTATTTTATCTAATAATGAATGTTTATGTAACAAATTTATATATTTTTTATATAATAAAAATTAAGGTGATATAAATGTTTGAAAAATTGTTTAATAAATTAAATATAAAAAATATTTATAAAGATGATTTATATTTATGTACAGTAAAAGTTGCTAAAATTAGAAAAAATGGTGAAATTTATTTTAAAAATCAAAAATATATAGTTGCTAAAAAAATAAATCTTAGATATTTTCAAGATATATCAGATGGAATTTTATATAGATATGATCCATTTTATTTTGCCGATTGTGAATTATATGTCAGATATTCCCTACCGGTAATAAGTGATATAAAGTATATTACTTATGAAGAAGCAAAAAATATTTTAAATGAAGAAGATAGTATAAAAGATGATGTAAAAGATAAAATATTAATAAAAAAATAACATTATTGTGTTATTTCTACTAAGATATTATCTATTATTTTTAAATTAATTGAGTTATTTTCTAACTCTTTTTTTATTTCATTGAATTTATCTTTCACAATTAAAAATTCATAAATAATATTTTCATCATATTCTTTATAATTAATTTTTATATCTTTTAAAATATTATCAATTATTTTAATTTTATTATAATCAAATTCTAATTTTACACTAAATCCATCAGTTAAATTTATTATTTTTGTATTATTTAAAGCTTCAGTAACTGCTTTTGTATATGCTCTAACAAGTCCACCGGCCCCTAATTTAATTCCTCCAAAATATCTAATAACAACACATAGAATATTAGTTAAATTGTTGTTTCCCAGTACATTTAAAATAGGCATACCAGCAGTACCACCAGGTTCACCATCATCATTAAACCTTTTTGTATTACCCGTTATATAAGCATAACAATAATGAGTCGCATCCTTATATTCTTTTTTTATATAATCCAGTTTTATTTTTGCTTCATCTTCATTATTAATTTTAATTAATTTAGTTATAAATTTAGATTTATTAATAGTAATTTCATTTACAACATTTTTGTTTATAGATTTCATTTTATCACCAAAATAATTATATAGTATTTAGAATATTTTTTCAATTTTTGATATAATATAGTTGGTGATTTCTATGGATGATTTAACAATGAAAAAAATTAAACAAAAATTAAGTTTAGTACCTAATAAACCTGGGTGCTACCAAATGAAAAATAAAGATGGAATTATAATTTATGTAGGTAAAGCAAAAAAGTTAAAAAATAGACTAAGTTCATATTTTAGAGGAACACATACAGGTAAAACAGCAAAATTAGTTAGTGAAATAGATACTTTTGAATATATTGTTGTTGAATCAGAAATTGAGTCTTTAATACTTGAAAATAATTTAATAAAAAAATATGATCCTAAATACAATATTTTACTTAGAGATGATAAAAGTTATCCTTATATTGAATTTTTAAATGAAGATATTCCAAAACTTACTATAGTTAGAAATATAAATAGAAAGAGGAAAAAAAATACCAATTTATATGGACCATATCCAAATGTAACTGCGGCAAGAAATACTGTAAATTTATTAAATAGGATGTATCCTTTAAGAAAATGCAACGCGTTTGAGAAAAAACCATGTCTTTATTATCATATACATGAATGTTTAGGTTACTGTACTAAAAATTTTGATAAAAATGCAGTAGAACAAATGAAAAAAGAAATTGTACATTTTTTAAATGGAGATCATAGTTTTATAACTAAAAAAATAGAAGAAGAAATGTATATTCAAAGTGAAAATATGAATTATGAAAAAGCAAAAGAATTAAAAGAAATGCTTGATTATATAAAAATAGTTTTAACTAAACAAAAAGTAGAAATAAAGGAAGATATAAATACAGATATTTTTGGATATTTTGTAGATAAAGGATATTTATCTATTCAGGTGTTTTTTATAAGGGGTGGTAAAATAGTAGAGAAACATTCTAAAATTTTCCCACTTGTTGATGAAGTTGATCAAGAACTTAATCATTATATTTCATCATTTTATGATAAAGGTGTAATATTACCTAAAGAAATAATAGTTCCTAGTATTGTAGATGATAGTTTATTATCTAGTTATTTAGGAGTTAAAATAATAAAGCCTATTAAAGGTGTTAAAAATAAATTGGTAGAAATGGCTAATAATAATGCAGAAATTTTATTAAAAGAAAAATTTGAACTTATAAAAAAAGACGAAGAAAAAACGATAGGTGCGAATGAAGAATTAAGAACTTTATTAAAATTAGATAAACTTGATAGAATAGAACTTTTTGATAATGCACATTTATTTGGAACTTTTAATGTATCAGGAATGGTTGTATATGTATCTGGTAAGCCTAGTAAAAACGATTATCGAAAATTTAAAATAAGTGTAGATAAAAATGATGATTATGGAACTATGAATGAGGTTATTTATAGAAGATATTTTAGAGTTTTAAAAGATAATTTAGTAAAACCTGATTTAATAATAGTGGATGGAGGAATAGGTCAAATTAATGTAGCTAGGGGTGTTATTAATTCACTAGGATTAGATATAATGGTTGTAGGATTAAAAAAGGATAATCACCATACTACTGAAGCCTTACTTGCTTTTGAACCAATAGAAGAATTAAAAATAGATAAAAAAAGTAATTTATTTTATTACTTAGAGAGAATGCAAGATGAAGTTCATAATTTCACAATTAGTTATCATAAACAAATAAGAAGTAAAGGTAGTTTATCAAGTATTTTAGATAATATTGAAGGTATTGGCGAAAAAAGAAAGAAAGAGTTGTTAAAAAAATACCATAATTTAACTCTAATGAAAGAGGCAAGTATAGAGGAATTATCTAAAATTGTACCAGAAAATGTTGCTTCTAATTTACATGAATTTTTAAATAATATATAAAAAATAGTTCAGTGATGATATGAACCCCGTTTCTTGGACATAGAAACGAGGTTTTTATATGTCAAAATTAAATTATGAAGAAAGAATAAAT
>CAKOXI010000027.1 GCA_934130045.1 uncultured Bacilli bacterium
ATATTACCTTACCAATTCTTTTAGATGGAAAAGTTGTTGACGAGGCTTATTTAAATGAATTAATTGAAACTCTAGATTTACAAAATAGAGTAAATCATTTACCAAATGAGTTATCAGGTGGACAACAACAAAGAGTATCAATTGGAAGGGCTTTAATGAACCATCCTGCTATATTATTAGCAGATGAACCAACTGGAAATTTGGATAGTAAAGCTAGTCGTGATATTGTTGAATTATTAAAATTATCTAATAAAAAATATAAACAAACAATAATTATGATTACTCATGATCATAACTTAGCTTTAAATGCTGATCGTATTATTACAATTGATGATGGAAAAATAGTAAGCGACGAAGTGGTTAAATAATGAATATTTTAAATAAATTAACGATTAAGCATTTAAAAATGAATAAAAAAAGAACTGTTGTAACTATTATAGGAATAATTCTTTCAACAGCTTTAATGATAGGTATTGGTCTTCTTTTTTCAACATTTAGAGAATATATGATAGATGAAACTATTATGTATAATGGATCTTACCATGTATCTTTTGAAGATGTTCCTAAAGATAAGTTATCAATTATTACAAATAATGTTAAAATTAAAGATTATTTTTATGCAGAAGAACTTGGATTTTCTTATTTGGAAAATGGTCAAAATGAATATAAACCTTATTTAAAATTATTAGGAGTGAATGATGACTATTTTAAAGAATTAAATTTAGTATCTGGTAGATTTCCTAGTAATGATAATGAGGTAGTAATATCTAATCACATTGAATCTAATGGTGGTGTTAAATTAGAAATTGGGGATACCTTAACTTTAAATTTAGGTAGTAGAATTTTAGATTCAGAAGAGGTACAAGAAAATTATTTTATTGAAGGTGAAACTTTAAAGGTAAATAATACTAAACAATATAAAATTGTTGGTATTGTAGAAAGAAGTGTTTATGAAGATTATTCGTGTCCTGGATATAGTGTATTTACTTTATATACGGGAGAAGCTGAAAATGTAAATACTTATGTTCATTTTAAAAAAATAAAAGATACTTATAACGTAAGTAATGATATTGCAAGTAAATTAGGATATGAAAATATTGGTGCACCAGATTATGTTTTTTATAAAGAGGTAAATTATAATAGTTCATTACTTGCTATGTATGGTGTTAGTAATTATCAAAATATTATTGAAGGAATCTCTGGTATATTAGCAATTATTCTAGGATTAATATCGGTTGGTTGTATTATTGTTATTTATAATTCATTTGCGATTTCAGTTATGGAACGTAAAAAACAATTTGGACTTTTTTCAAGTATAGGCGCAACCAAAGCACAAATTAGAAAGACTGTATTTTTTGAAGCATTTGTTGTAGGTAGTATTGGAATTATTTTAGGCTTATTAAGTGGCTTACTGGGTATCTCTATAGTTATTGCTATAGTAAATAACTTATTACCATCTACAATAACACTTAAATTAAGCATATATCCACTTTTCATAATAATACCAATCATATTTATGATTCTAGTAATTATTACTTCAGCCTTTATTCCGTCATTTAGAGCTAGCAAAATAACTCCAATTGAAGCTATTAGATTAAATGATGATATAAAAATTAAAGGAAAAAAATTAAAGACTAACTTTTTAGTAAGAAAAATATTTGGTATAGAAGGTGATATTGCCTTAAAAAATATCAAAAGAAATAAAAAGAAATATCGAATTACAGTTATATCTTTATTTATAAGTATAGTTATGTTTATTACATTTTCTTCATTCATAGATTATGTATTTAAAAGTGTAGATGATGTTTCAATGTTACCAGATTATGATATCATTGTTTACCTAAATAGTGGAAAGTTACCAATTGATACAAAAGATGACACTATAAATAAAATTTTATCCCATGAACAAGTAGACGATAAATTTATTATTTCAAGTTCAATTGATTATGTAACTAATACTGATTTTAGTAAAATTTATACAGATGAATTTAATAATAAAATTTCTGATAGGTTAGATTATTCCCTAGAAAATGTATCTAATATTAATTTAGTAGTAGTAAATGATGAAAAATTTGCGACATATTTAAAAACTTTAGGTTATAATGAAGAAAAACCTATATTATTAAATATAAAAAGAGGCGTTGATTATACAGAAAATTCTAGAAAAAATTATGAAATAAAAAAATATAAATCAAACGATTTAGATATTAATATATGTGATACGTCTTATACTGAAGATGGTGAAGTTGAAAATTTAATTTGTAATAAAACTATTAATGATTATTATTTAGCTAATATAGAATTACCAGGTCTATCTGATTTTCTTTCAAATATAGATCCAGTTATAATTATATCTGATAAAATGAGTGAATATTATGAGGATGGTAACTTTAATTCATATATTGTACTTAACGCAAAAAAATATGATAAACTTGATAAAATGTTAGATCAGATATCTACTGAATCCAATGATATTCAGTATACAAATGTAACTGAACAAATGAGACTTTTAAATAATATTGTACTTGCTATAAAAATACTAGTATATGGGTTTATTAGTTTAGTAACATTGATTGGTGTAACTAGCGTATTTAATACTATAAATACAAGTATTGCCTTAAGAAGAAAAGAATTTGCCGTTTTAAGAAGTATTGGACTTACTCCTCATGGATTCAATAAAATGTTATATTTTGAAAGTATAATGGTTGGATTAAAATCACTTTTATATGCCTTACCAGTATCAATTTGTTTAGTATATTTAGTTCATTTATCGATGAATAATATTATAAATTTTGAAACCCTTATTTTACCTATAAAAAGTATTTTAATCGCAATATTTGCTGTATTTATTATTGTTATTATCACAATGATGTATGCATCTAGTAAAATAAAACATGAAAATATTTTAGAAGCTATCCGTGAAGAAAATATATAAATATTAATATATTTAGTTAATAAAAAATGTAGATAAATAAAAATTTCTACATTTTTTGTTATAAAAATAATTAAAAGATTTTAAATTTTTTTAAATTATGTGCTATTATATTATTAATAGTTATTAGGTGGTGCTGTATGTCAAAAAAAGATAAAATGTATGAATATCAAAAACATGTCAAAAGTGATTTAAATATTAAATTAAATAATATTAGAAACATGGTTAAAAATAAAAATTTTAAAAATGCATATAATGAATTAAAAAAATTAGAAGATGAATATATGTATAATCCATATTATATTGAAGAACTAGGTATATATTATTATGAATTAGCGCAAATGAACAATAATAATAAAGAATATTTTTCTAAAGCACTCGATTATTTTAATAGTATTACTTCAGAAAATAACAAGTGTTATACATATTACTATATTGGAAAAATTTATTTAATTCAGCATGACTATGAAGAAGCAGAATATTATTTTAATGTAATAATAAATTCAAATTATAAAAATAAAAATTATGCTTATTTAGAACTATCAAAAATATATAAATATAAAAAAAATTATAGTGAAGCAATAGATTGCTTAAATAGTATTGATTTAAATAATTACAATATGGGACAAACATTTATAATATCCAGTGAATTAGAAAAGGTAAGTAATTATTATGCACTTGCTAAAATTGAAGAAGGAAATAAAATTATTAAAAATTTGTTAAATGATAAAAAAAATAGAACATATTTTGATAAAATTTATTATGTTAAAGCTGATTTTGAATTTTCTAATAGAAATTATGAATTGGCACAAAAATATGCTTCAAAAATAAAACAATTAAATAGTCGTGATATCTTGTTAAAAGCTAGTATAGAGTATAAACTTGATAATTTAGAAGATGCATTTAATTTATGTTGCAAAATTAGTGATAATAGTACATTATCTGAAGAAAAAAATATATTAATAGCCAAAATAAAATTTAAAAATGATGAATTAGATGAAGCTTATAATATGTTTGACTTACTTATTAAAAATAATCCTGAAAATATAAATTTATATTATTACCTAGGACTTATTAATTTTAGAAATAAAAAATTAGTAGAAGCTAGAGATAATTTTAATATCTGCATAAACAAAAATTTAAGTAATGTTAATGTTTGTAAATTACAAATATTATATATAAATATTAAGGAAAACAATATTAAAGATGCATATTTGATATATAAAGAATTAAATAGTGAAAATTTCTTTATAGAGGATAAATCTTATTTAGGATTAGCTATGTCAGCCTATTTTAATAAATATTATAAAGCAGTTAATTTTAACGAACACAATCTAACATATTCATTAAATCAAGTTATAAATTATAGTGAATTTAAAGCAAAAAAACATATCACTGAACATAAGCAAGAATTTGGTGAAAATCATTCTGTTTTTGATGATTCCGTTGATATAGATGAAATTATAAAATTTGCCAAAGAAAGTATAAAAGAAAATGAATATTATAGAAATAATTTTTTTGATGAATATATTATAGAATATAAAAATTCTGGTATTTTTAATGGAGTATTACAAAATTATATCAAAGTAGTAACTTTGCCAAATACAAAAGATATAATAACTATTTATCCATTTTCAAAAATGAAACAAAAAAAATTAAATTATACTGAGGAAAATTATGTTTCAAAAAAATATGTAAAACGATTATCACAAATAGAAAAGTTTTATAAAAGATATGGTAATAAAAAATGAATAATTTGAAAAAAGAATTTAAAATTATATCCAATAAACAATTTACTAGTAATAAACTAAAATTTAATAAATATTCCAAAATATATTTATTTACAACTGAAAATATAGCTGGTTATTTTTCTAATATAGATATGAAGAATAAAAATGTATTAACAACTTGTTCTTCAGGAGATCATATATTAAATGCTATTTTGTTAGGTTCTCTAGATATAACATGTTTTGATGTAAATGTTTTAACAAAATACCTTTTATTTTTAAAAATAAATGCTATTAAATATTTACAATATGAAGAATATAATGAACTTTTTTCAATAAATACTGCTTTAAGAAATACTTTATATTTAAAATTTAATAATTATTTACAAGGTGATTTAAAAATTTTTTGGGATAATTTAATTTTAGATAAAAATGAAAAAATTTTTACAAATTTATTTTATAAAATAGATTATGAAAAAACTAAGTTTAAGTATAATCTATATTTGAAAAGAGAAAATTATATTAAATTAAAAGAAATTATTTTAAATAATAATATTAATATCAGATTTTATGAATCCAATATTTTGTGTTTAACTAATAAAATTAACGGTAAATATGATTATTTATTTTTATCAAATATTGTTGATTATTTAGGAGAATTTTATAAAAAAAATAACTATGAAAATTATATTAATCTAATAGAAAAATATATAAATAAATATAAAATAAAAAATGTAATGTTATCTTATTTATATTCTGTAAATAATTATAAAGAAAATAAATTAACTGAAACCAATTTAAATTATTTTAAATTCCCTAATTTAGTAAATACTAATCAAATAGATGCAGTTATATTTATAAATAAATGATAATTTTGTACACATTTTGAATTTTTCGCATAAATTAAAGTGAGGGGTGATAAATGTGGCAGCCTATAAAGAAATAGTAACAAAAGCTATTATTGGTAAAGGGAAAAAATATTTTAAAAATAGTTATACTATCAAAACTGATTCTAAACCAACTACAGTTTTAGGATGTTGGGTAATTAATCACAAATTTAAAGGATTTAAATCTGGAGAAAAAATAGGTGTAGATGGATCTTATGATATAAATATTTGGTATTCCTATGATAATGATAGTAAAACAACTGTTGTTAGTAAAAAAATAGATTATAACGATTTATTTAATGTAAAAACTAAAAAAGATGCTGATTTAACTGGGGATACTGATGTAATAGTAAGAACATTAAAACAACCTACATGTAGTAAAGTAAATATTGAAGATGATGGTACTATTAGTTTTGAAATTGAAAAAGAGTTAGGTGTAGAAATAGTAGGGGAAACAAAAATGAAAATAGCTATTGAAGAAGATGAGGAACCATGGGAAGAAATAGATGATGAAGTAACTGAGGATATAGAAAAAGAAATAGATAAAAGTGTAGATGAAAAATATATTTAAGTGTTAACCTAAAATAGTTGACACTTTTCTTGTTTTATGGTAATATTAGTGGTAGATGAAGGAGGGATAACATGGCAGTAAAAATGAGATTAAAAAGAATGGGTTCTAAACAAATGCCTTTTTATCGTATTGTAATTACTGATTCAAGAAATCCAAGAGATGGAAAAGCTAATGATGAAATTGGATATTATAATCCAGTTAAAGAACCAGCTGAATTAAAAATTGATGAAGAAAAAGCAATGAAATGGTTACGTCAAGGTGCACAACCTACAGATACAGTTAAAAATTTATTAACTAAAGTTGGAATTAATGAAAAATTCCATAATGAAAAAATGGCATCTAAAAAAAAGAGCGCTAAATAATGAATTTGTCTGAATTAACAAAATTTTTAGTTAGTCAAATTATTAGTGATTCAGAGTTAATTTCAGTTAAGGAATTTAATATGGATGATATTATTAATATCGAAGTGTTAATTCCATCAAATGAAATTGCATCTGTTATTGGTGTAGGTGGAAAAACAGCTAAAGCTATAAGAACTATAGTACAAGCTGCTGCATATGCTAATAAATTAAAAAAAGTAAAGATAAATTTTGATGCTTTTTAAAAAAACACTTATATAAAACACTTATATAGTGTTTTTTTAAAATTAATATTAAAGGAGAATTAAAATGGATAAATTAATCTTAATAAAATATGGTGAATTAACAACTAAAAAAGCTAATAGAAAACATTTTATTAACATATTAGAAAGAAATATAAAAAATATTTTAAAAAATGAAGATTATAAAATTACTAAAGATAGAGTAAGAATGTATATAGAATCATCCAATAATATAGATTTAATAGCGCAAAAATTAAAAAAAATATTTGGAATTCATGGTATAGTAATTTGCTATAAAACAGATAATAATATAGAAAATATCAAATCATTAATATTAAATATTTTAAAAAATAAAACTTTTAAAACATTCAAAATAAATTCTAAAAGAGCAGATAAAAATTTCAGTATTCATACAATGGATTTAAATAATATTTTAGGTGGTTTTGTTTTACAAAATATAGAATGTAGTGTTGATGTACATAATCCCGATATAACTGTAAATGTAGAAATTAGGTGTGAAGGAACATTTATTTATACTAACGAAGAAAAAGGTATCGGTGGATACCCAGTTGGTATACAGGGAAAAGGACTTTTAATGTTAAGTGGTGGTATTGATTCACCAGTGGCAGGATATATGGCACTAAAAAGAGGTATCGATATTGAATGCTTATATTTTGAATCACCTCCACATACAAGTATAGAAGCCAAAAATAAAGTTTTAACGCTTGCTTCCATTTTAAATGAATATTCTGGTAATGTAAAAGTACATGTTGTACCTTTTACAAAAATTCAAGAGGAAATTTATAAAAATGTACGTGATAGTTATATTATTACCATTATGAGAAGAATGATGTATAGAATAGCTGAAGAATATTCTATAAAAAATAATTTTAAAGTTATTATTAATGGTGAAAGCATAGGACAAGTAGCAAGTCAAACATTAGATAGTATAAATGTAATTAATAGAGTTATTACCATGCCTGTAATAAGACCAGTTGCATGTTTAGATAAATTAGAAATAATTGATATTGCTAAAAAAATTGGTACTTATGATACAAGTATTTTACCTTTTGAAGATTGTTGTACAATATTTTTACCAAAACATCCAGTAATTAATCCAAATTTAGAAAAATGCTTATTATATGAAAATAATTTTGATTATGAAAAATTAATTAAAGAAGCTATAGAAAATATAGAAGTAGTAACAAATTTTAATAATGATTATAGTAATTTTTTATAATCCAAAAATTACCAATAAAAAAATGTATAAAAAAACCTAATGTACACATTCTATTAGTGTACAGGAGGTGAACAAAATGAATAAAAGTACAAATAATTTCGTTGTACCTGGAGCTAAACAAGCTATTGAAAAAATGAAATATGAAATAGCTAATGAATTAGGTGTAACTATGGGACCAGATGCTACATCAAGAGCTAACGGTTCTGTTGGTGGAGAAATCACTAAAAGATTAGTTCAAATGGGAGAACAACATATGGGTGGAAGTAATTTCCAATCAAAATAATTAAAATATTAGAAATGGACAGGTATTATCTGTCTTTTTTTAATATAATATTTAATTTAAATGTAAAGTTTTATAAAATAAGTTAATAATATTATTGAATGCTTGAAAAAATTTTAAAAATATTATAAAATTTAAAAAAAGATAGGTGATAATAATGGAATTTTACATACATAATAAAGATGATCAAAAATTAAGCACTTTAGTAAATCTAGGAACTGTTTTTAAATTTGATGAAACTAATTATATTGTTTACTATAATAAACAAGTAGAAAAAAGTATGATTGATATTTATATAGGTAAAATATCATATGGTGATAATTCCTTAGTGATAAGTAAAATAGATGAACAAAAACAATCTAAATTTTTACAAATAATAAAAGAAGTTTTATCAAATAAAAATCCCGAAACAGAAATTAGTGATTATGCTAAAATAATTGATACTGCAACAATTATTTTGGATGGTGTTCAAAAAATTCAAATACCAACTATTTCTTTAGAAAATTTAAAAAACTACCACAACATAGAAAAAGAAGTGTATGGTAATAATTTAAAAGTAAATAACGAAGAAGAAATTAATAATGTAGTACCAGATACTGATGAGGTACAAAGTGATTTAACAGCAAATAATGATGAACCAAAAATAAATAAATATGATAATGGATTATCAATTGATGAAATGGTTCCAGAAACAAGAAAAGATATTTATGATAAACAAAATAATAAAAATTTAAATATACTTGATGAAGATAATAAATCAATTGTTAAATCAGATAATTCCTATATTAATCCAAATTCTAATATTAGTAATTTAGATAATTTATTAAATGAAAGAGAAAATAAAAAAAATAAAGATACAAAAAAAGCAATTAATACACCATTACTTATTTTACTAATTATGACTATAGTTGTTGCTATTGTACTATATATTTGGGGACAGAATGTCTAACCCAAAAATTGTCATTTAAAATAATAAATAAAAAAAACCATCTTGGGCATTATATAAGTAAACAAGGTGGTGAAGTAAATGAACAGTAATAAGTTAGTTGTACCTGGTGCTAAACAAGCTATTGAAAATATGAAATATGAAATAGCTCGTGAATTTGGTATTACTCTAGGAGCAGATACCTCATCTAGATTAAACGGTTCTGTTGGTGGAGAAATGACAAAACGTTTAGTTCAAATGGGTATGCAACAATTAAATAAATAAAAATAAAAGAATATGATATTTGTGGTTAAATATTAACACTTATTTCATATTCTTTTTACATAATTAATTGATTTCAAATTTGTTCTTGAAAAAATAATTTTATAATAGTATAATTAAGTTATATTTAAATACATTGAACTTGAGGAGTAAATTAATTTTAATTTTAAGAGAATTAGTGGTAGGTGAAAACTAATAATTAAGTTAATTGAATGTAGCAAGTGAGTATAACTTTTAAGTAAATAGAAAGTTACGTAGGTATGCGTTAAATAGTAAAGGTATAGAAAATTTTTCTATATAAATTAAGGTGGTACCACGAGCAATTCGTCCTTTTATAGGATGAATGCTTTTTTTTAAGAAAGGATAATAATATGTTAGAAAAAAAATATAATCATAAATTAGTTGAACAAAATAAATATGAAAATTGGAAAAGTAAAGGATATTTTGATAGTGGAGATTTAAGTAAAAAAACTTATGCAATTGTAATTCCCCCACCAAACGTAACAGGAAAACTTCACCTAGGTCATGCTTGGGATACAACACTTCAAGACATTATGATTCGTTATAAAAGAATGAATGGTTTTGATTGTCTTTGGCTTCCTGGTATGGACCATGCAGGAATTGCAACACAATCTAAAGTTGATAAAAGGTTAAAGGAAATGGGAATTAAACCGAGAAGCCTAAAAAGAGAAGAATGGTTGAATCATGCTTGGAGTTGGAAAGATGAATATGCTTCTACTATTCATGCACAATGGGCAAAATTAGGATTAAGTTTAGATTATAAAAAGGAAAGATTTACACTTGATGAAGGTTTATCTAATGCTGTTAAAAAAGTTTTTGTTGATTTATATAATAAAGGTTTAATTTATCGTGGAGAAAGAATAATTAACTGGGATCCAGAACAGATGACTGCTTTATCAAATGAAGAAGTTATTTATAAAGATGATGAGGGTGCATTTTATCATTTAAAATATTTCATTGAAGGAACTAATGATTATTTAGAAGTTGCAACAACACGTCCAGAAACTTTATTTGGTGATACTGCTGTTGCTGTTAATCCTAGTGATTCAAGATATAATAATTTAATTGGTAAAAATGTAGTTTTACCTATTGTTGGTAAATTAATACCAATTGTAGGTGATGAGCATGCTGACCCAGAATTTGGTACAGGTGTAGTTAAAATAACACCAGCTCATGATCCTAATGATTTTGAAGTTGGTAATAGGCATAACCTAGAACGTGTTGTTGTCATGAATCCTGACGCTACAATGAATGAAAATGCATTACATTATAAAGGCATGGATAGATTTGAGTGTCGTGAAAAACTCATTTTAGAATTAAAAGAAAAAGACCTTCTTATTAAAATAGAACCAATGATTCACTCAGTTGGTCATAGTGAAAGAAGTGATGCTATTGTTGAGCCATATCTATCAAAACAATGGTTTGTTAAAATGCGCCCACTTGCTGATAGAGTTTTAGAAAATCAAAAAAATAAAAATACTAAAGTTAATTTTATTCCTGAAAGATATGAAAAAACAATGAATCATTGGATGGAAATTACGTATGACTGGTGTATATCTCGTCAACTTTGGTGGGGACATAGAATTCCAGCTTGGTATAAGGAAGATGAAATATATGTAGGAATAAATCCTCCTACAGGTGATGGTTGGATACAGGATAGCGATGTACTTGATACTTGGTTTTCTAGTGCATTATGGCCTTTTTCAACAATGGGATGGCCAGAGAAAACTAAAGATTTTGAAAGATATTATCCTAATAATTTATTAGTAACAGGTTATGATATTATTCCATTTTGGGTTAATAGAATGACTTTTCAGGGATTAGAATTTACCGGAAAAAGACCATTTAAGGATTGTTTAATCCACGGTCTTATTCGTGATAAACAAGGTAGAAAAATGAGTAAATCTTTAGGTAATGGTGTAGATCCTATGGATGTAATTGAAGAATATGGAGCAGATTCATTAAGATATTTTTTAGCAACATCAACAGCCTCTGGTATGGATTTAAGATATGATGAAGAAAAAATAAAATCAACTTGGAACTTTATTAACAAGCTATGGAATGCTTCTAGATTTGTTTTAATGAATCTTGAGAATTTTGACGTATCTAATTACTCTTTAGAAAATTTATCAGTAAGTGATAAATGGATTTTATCAAAATTAAATTCTACTATTTCAAAAGTAAAAGACCATATGGAAAAATATGATTTCAATGTAGTTGGTTCTGAAATTTATAATTTTGTATGGGATAATTTTTGTGATTGGTATATTGAACTTTCTAAATTTAATATGAATAATACTACATCTTCGGTTTTAATCAAAGTTTTAACTGATATTTTAAAAATGCTACATCCATTTATGCCATATGTAACTGAAGAAATTTATTTAAAATTACCAATTCATGATGAATCAATTATGATTTCTAATTATCCTGATTATGAAGAAATGTATAATTTTGAAACAAATTTAGATTATATTATTGATATAATAAAAAATGTTAGAAAAATTAAACAAGAGAATAATTTAGGAAAAGATTACTATCTTGTATATGATTCGGGTATTGTATCTTCTAATATAGATATTTTAAAGAAAATGTTAAAACTAGAAAACATAGTAACAAAGGAATCTTTTGTTAATAATGATTTAGCTTTTATTAGTTTCAATATAGAAAAAGATGTATTCACGATTTACTATGAAAAAATTAATTCAGCTGAAGAAATTGATAAATTAGAAAAAGAAAAGATTAGATTAGAAAATTCTATTGAAAGAAGAAAAAAATTATTATCTAATGAAAATTATGTTAATAAGGCACCTAGTGATATTGTATCAAATGAGAAAAAAAGTTTAGAACATGAGGAAACAGAACTTAAAATTTTACTAGAAAAATTATCAAATATTTAAAAATAAATATTTGACAATATTGAGAAAAAATATTATACTATGATTATAAAATAGAGGAGGATTTATAATGAAGAAATTTTTATGTTTGGGATTAGTTACAATAAGTGCATTAACTACTTTTGTTGGTTGTGGTAAAAAAGAAGAAAAAAATAATGATGATATTAAAGGCAATGATGAACCAATTGTAGAAGAAAAAAATAATACAAATGAGGGTGTAGTAGGAGATAAAGAAATTAATGGATTAAAATTTACTAACTCTTCACTTACTACTTATACTAATAATAATTCTACATTAATTACAACTGTAACTAATACAACAGAAGAAGATATTTATGTTAGGGTCTTTAATATAAATATAAAAGATAAAGATGGTAATTTAATAGTTTCCTTATTAGGTTATGTTGGTGGTGTAATTCCAGCTGGACAATCTAGAGATATTGAATCAAAAGTTGATATGAATTTAGATAATGCTTATAATATAGAATATGAAGTTGTAAATGATTAATTTTAATGCTTGTTTCATTTTTGAAGATAAATTTTTATTTTGATTTAATGTTATTGCTTTAAACTTGTTAAAATCTTTTTCTTTTAAAGA
>CAKOXI010000028.1 GCA_934130045.1 uncultured Bacilli bacterium
TTTCAATGTTTTCTTAACAATTACATTGTATCAAACTTATGTCCTTTTTTTAAATAAAAATAGTGTAGTGATTTACATCTCACCAACACTATTTATAATACAACCAGAGTTTAAATTTCTTAACTTTTCTTTTATTTTTTCAGTATTTTTAAAACTTAATTTAGCAATATCATTTAATTTTTCAATACCATATTTTTTAGCAATAATAACTCCTGCATCATCAACTTTATCAGATGCTCCTTTAGGTAAATTAATACCCAAATCAATACTCAATTTATTAAATTCTTTTATAAAAATATATCTACTTATAATAGATGCACAAGCAACTGCTAATGACTTATCTTCTCCCTTAGTTAAAAATGTTATATTTCTAAATACATTTTGACTATTTTTTAAATAATTAAAGTATATATATGGTTTAGCAAATTCATCAACAATAACATAATCATAATTTTTTTCTTCATTTGTTAAATTTAATAAAACTTTATTATGTAAAATTGCTTTTATTTTATTCATATTTAATTCATTTGAATATTTTAAATTATATTCTTTATTTGAAAAAATAATGCTGTTATATTTAATTTTCTTTATTACTTGTGGAACTACTTGTAATATTTTTTCATCAGTCATTTTTTTTGAATCTTTAACTCCTAAATCTTCTAAAAAACTAATATCTTCTTTTTTTACATAAGCACTTGTTACAACTATTGGACCAAAATAATCTCCAGTTCCAACTTCATCAGAACCAATCGCATTAGAATAATATATTTTAGGGTCAATACTTATTTTTTCTTTTTTTTGCTTTTCATTTTTTTCACTATTTGTTACTTCAACTTTTTTTAAAGGATTTAAGTGTCTTTCTCTTTCAATCCACATATTTGCCGAAATATCTGCGCTAACCCCTTGAAAAACAGCTTTTCCAGATTCATAAAGTGTTACTACTGTATCAGCATCATCTGCTTGAAAAATAGCGTATGCAGGGGTTTTATCTCTTTTATAGTCTTCAAAAAATTCTTGCATTTCCTTCTTTGTATTATCACTAACTTTAACAGTTATTGTCATAATCCCACCTCTATATCATTTTATCATGGATTATTGAAAAAATAAAATACTTTATTTTTTTAAAATTTTATAATATAATCATAATAGGGGAGATGAATTATGAATATTGTTGATGTCATTATAATTTTAATTATAATATCAGGATTGTGTTTAGGTTTTAAAAGAGGCTTAACAAAAGAACTTGTTTGTTTTGCTAAATTTGCTTTAGCTATAGTCATTGCCTTTTTGTTTAAAAATCCTTTATCAAAATTAATGTATGAACATTTGCCTTTCTTTGAATTTGGTGGATTAATTAAAGGAGTTACTGCTTTAAATATTT
Source organism: uncultured Bacilli bacterium (assembly GCA_934130045.1). Lineage (GTDB taxonomy): Bacteria > Bacillota_I > Bacilli_A > RF39 > UBA660 > CAJLIR01. Next base: position 1,382 of record CAKOXI010000028.1, read on the forward strand.
TATTATATGAATTTATTGCTTTTTTACTTGTTTTAGGTATTGTAATGGTTATATTTAAAATATTACTTTTAGCAACAACTATATTTGAAAAAATTTTAAATACAACTGTGATACTTAGTTTACCAAGCAAAATATTGGGTATGATAATAGGAGGAATTCATTATTACTTAATAGTATTTATTTTACTTTTTGTTGTATCTTTACCTGTTTTTAAATTTAATGATCAATTAAATGATTCTAAATTAAAAGATACAATTATTTATAAAACACCAATATTATCTAATTTGGTAGATAAAACTGTTAATATTATTGATGAATTTAATGATTTAAAAGAAAAATATAAAACTGAAAAAGATGTTGATAAATTTAATCTTGAAACAATTGATTTATTTTTAAAGTATAATATTATTACTGTTGATTCAATAGAAACTTTAAATAGTAAGGATAAATTACAGATAGATAATTTAGAAAGTGTATTAAGTAAATATAGATAGGAGAATTTTTATGGCTTTAATATATGGAAATGAAGAAAATTTTGATTCATTAATACAAAATGGAGTTGTTTTAGTTGATTTTTATGCTGATTGGTGTGGACCATGTAGGATGATTGCAACTCAACTTGAATCTCTTTGTGAAGAAAGAAGTGAAAATAAAATTGTCAAAATTAATGTTGACAATAATACATCTTTAGCTAAAAAATATGGAATCATGAGTATCCCAGCTTTGCTTTTATTTAAAGATGGTAATTTAATAGATAATAAAATTGGTTATATGAATAAAGATGAGATTGAAGAATGGATTTCAAAGAATAATTAATTTGCTTTTTTTTGTGTTGTATAGTATAATTTAGTTGTACTTTAATTTAAGAAAGGTAAATATGATGGAAGATAATGATATATACAATTTAGAAAAATATTCAAAAGTAGTAAATTTAAAAAATAAAATTAATATTATTAATTCAAATAAAATTAAAAATATAATTATTGCTGGTGGTTTTACATTGATAACCTCTTTATGTTTTAAAGAAATTGATAAAAATATTAATTTTTTTGAAATAACTGAAGCTTTTATTTCGTCTGTAGCGACTACTACAAGTTATATTGTTACTATGAATGAAATTTATAAATTAGATAAAGAGAAGATAAAAATTAAAAAAATGTTAAAATCAATTGAAAATGATTTATAGGAGTGGAATATATGAATAATAAAAAAGGATTTACATTAGCAGAATTATTAGCTGTAATAGCAATATTAGCCGTAATAGCAGTACTTACAATACCAGCTATAACTAATGTTAGAAAAAAACAAACAGAAAAAATTTATTATGATCAACTCGAACAATTATTAATGTCAAGTAAAATGTATGTAACAGATAATAGTAGTATCTTAGCTTTTGATTTAGAAAATCAAAGATGTAGTGATGTAAATAGCTGGAAAAAAATTAAAATATCAGAATTACAAAAGGCTACTACTGATGTGTCTTATTTATCAGAAAATTTTATAAATCCTAAAACAGAAGAAAATTTTACTGATGAAGATACATATGTTTTAGTTTTTAAAGAAGATAAAAGTTACCTTTATTGTATAATGAGTGAAGATTGTGAAAATTCTTCATTTGATGAGTTCAGTGAAACTGCTAGTCAAATTTGTTGTAATGGAGAATCTTTTAAAAATAAAATAGAAAATAAAGGGTGTAAATTACCTGTATATTATTTGTATTCACCAATTATAACAGTTATGAATGAATTTACTTGGACTAAGGAAAAAAGTGTAAATATTGATTTTAGAAAAAGTGATAATGCTAAATACTATATAAAACCATCAGAAAATGTTTTGACTAATTCAATAGTTTCAACTTGTGGAACTGAAGAACCAACTAGTGTTTGTGTAGGAGAAAATACACAAAGTTTAATTGCTAATAATTGGTATCAAGTAAGTGAAGTAGATAGTATTGATTTAACATTTTCATCTAATGGTACTATAGAAGCAAAATCATATAACGATTTAGAAAGTAAAAATAAAAATAAAATTATTAATAAAATAGATAATGTAAATCCTAGTATTGTTAGCTTTAGTGGAACATCAATTTCTAATAGCAGTAGTGGAAATTATAATACAAAAGAATTAAGGCTTACAATTACAGCAAAAGATTCAGAATCTGGAGTAGATAAAATAGAACTTTATAAAAATTCTGTTTCTACATCTAATTTAATTGGAACACGTAATAATGATACCTTGGATGAAACTAAAGAAACTTTTACAGCATCTATTGATATTTCAAATCCACAACAAAATGATTCATATATAGCAGTAGCATATGATAAAGCAGGCAATACTATAAGTAAAACATTAGGTGGTTCATGCAGTAAGTTATCTACTGGAAGTTGTATTAATGGCTATCAAACAACAACATATAAATGTCCTTCTGGATATACATATTCCTATACAAATTCTTGTTCTAGTCAAACTACTGTTACGTCAGGGTCATGTGGAACTATAAGTTGTCCAAATAATTATTATCAATGTGGATGCAGTTGCTGTTATTCTGGTAGTGGAAATACAACAACTACAACAAGATATTCAGGTGGTGGTAATACAACAACTACTACAAAAGGATGTAAAGTAAATTCAAGTTGCATGTCAGCATGTATGGCAGAATGTGGAAGTATGCATGCATCTGAAACATGTACTAGTAGTTATCAATCTTATTGTTCAAGTACTTGCTGTATGTAAAGGGGTCGTTTTATGAAAAATAATAAACTAAGTTATATACTTGTTGTATTAGTTTTTGTGATATGTTTGATAAGTATATGTTTTTCTTTAAAAGATATATTTTCAAAAAATGAAAAAAATGATGAACATAACAATACTGCCAATGGTGAAATTAGTGATTATATTACAAAAAAAGATATAAAAAATATTAATGATTTTATAGACTATGTTAAAGCATATGAAAATAATAATCGCTCTGATTACAATAATCAATATAATTTATATTATATTGACAATGGTATTTTAAATGGCTATAATTTCAATACAACTAATGTCAAAATGTTAAATAATTTAAATCATGAATTTGAATTAGAAAAAAATGTTTATAATGGTAAAATTTATGTTAAAAATGATGGCGCAATTTATTTTTCTATTTCAAGTGATAAAAAATGTTATGTAAAATCATTTGATAGTGAAGAAATTGAATTTTATGATATTTCAGAAAAAGATAAATGCCATAAGTTGTATTTTATTAATGATGATGAAACTGCAGGCTTGTTAATCTATAATTCAGTAAATGGTAATTTATATAATCAAGAACAAATTAGTAATTCTTCATTACGCATTAGTGTTATCACAAGCTTATTAGATGAAGATGCTGCAACATATAGATGGTATCGTAATAACACTTTAGTTGAAAATAATTCATCTAGTACAATATTAATTGAGTCAGATGAGAATGCTGAATATTATGCTCAAGTTATTTTTAGTAATAATGAATTTATACAAACTGAGGCAGCTAACATCAAAATAAAAAAATAATATTAAGTTTATATTTAACTAAATAAGCTAATGACTTATTTAGTTTTTTTTGGTAAAATATTTATAGGTGATGAGTATGAAAATAAGTGATGTAGATATAAATAAAGTTACTCCAATGATGCAACAATATATTGAAATAAAAAAGAATAATCCTGATGTAATTATATTTTTTAGATTAGGCGATTTTTATGAAATGTTTTTTGAAGATGCCATAAATGTATCACGAGAGTTAGAATTAACTTTAACTGGTAAAAATGCAGGATTAGATGAAAAAATTCCTATGTGCGGTATTCCACATCATGCTGCTAATATATATATTGAAAAATTAGTTGATAAAGGTTATAAGGTGGGGATTTGTGAACAATTAGAGGATCCTAAATTAGCGAAAGGAATTGTAAAACGTGATTTAATTCAAATAATAAGTAAAGGTACAATTATTGATAATGAATCATTAAATGAAAAAGATAATAATTATATTGGAAATATATTAGATTTTGATCATGCATATGGTTTAAGTTATGCAGATATTTCAACTGGAGAAATTTTTGTAATATTGATAGAGCACAATATAACAAAAATAGTAAGTGAAATAGTAAGTATTGGTATAAAAGAAATAATTGCTCATTCTAAAGTAGATTCTGCTATTATTTCACTTTTAAAAAATCAATTTAAATTAACTGTAACTATAAATGATGAAATTGTAGATAATAAGGAATACAATTATATATATGAAAATATAGGTGATGTACGTTATATTGAAACAATTAAGCACTTATTAACTTATATAACTTCCACACAAAAAAGAAATCTATCACATTTACAAGAAGCAGTTATTAAAGAAAATAAAAATTATTTAAAAATGGATATTCATACTAAAAGAAATCTAGAATTAACTGAAACATTACGTTTAAAACAAAGAAATTATTCTCTTATATGGTTACTTGATAAAACCAAAACAGCAATGGGTTCAAGAATGCTTAAAAGTTTTATAGAAAATCCGTTAATTAATAAAGATGAAATAAATAGAAGACTTGATACTGTAGAAATTTTATTAAAAGAATTTATTTTAAAAAGTGATTTACAGGAATTGTTGTTTGAAGTATATGATATAGAAAGATTAAGTGGTAGAATTGCTTTTGGAAATGCGAATGCTAGAGATTTATTACAACTTAAAAATTCTCTAAAAGTTTTGCCAGAAATAAAGAATATTTTAAATAAAATAAACTTTTATAAAAATATAGAAGAAATTCCTGAGTTATATGACTTATTAGAAAAAAGTATATATGAAAATCCACCAATATCAATAAAAGAAGGATATTTAATAAAGGAAGGCTTTAATAGTGAGTTAGATGAATTAAAAGATTTAAGAAAAGGTGGGAAAGATTTTGTAGCAAGATTTGAGGCTGAAGAAAGAGAAAAAACTGGAATAAAGAATTTACGTGTTGGATATAATCGTGTATTTGGTTATTATATAGAAGTTTCAAAGGGAAATACTAATTTAATAAAAGAAGAATATGGTTATGAAAGACGTCAAACTTTAGCTAATTGTGAAAGGTATATAAGTCCAATATTAAAAGAAAAAGAAGATTTAATTTTAAATGCAGAGGAAAAAATAATAAATTTAGAATACGATATTTTTACAACTATTCGTGAAAAAATAAAAGAATATATTCCTAGATTACAAAATATTGCAAAAGTTATAAGTGAAATAGATGTATTACAATCTTTTGCAACTGTTACAGAGGAAAATAACTATGTACGTCCTATTATAAGTGATGAAAGACGTGTTTCTATAATTGATGATAGACACCCTGTTATTGAAAAAGTTATTCAGGATGAGTATGTACCAAATGATATCATAATGGATGAAAATACTAATATTTTACTTATTACAGGGCCTAATATGGCAGGTAAGTCAACATATATGCGACAATTTGCAATTACTGTAATAATGACACAAATCGGTTGCTTTGTTCCAGCTAATAAGGCAACATTACCAATATTTGATGCGATATACACAAGAATTGGTGCCAGCGACGATTTAGTAAGTGGTGAATCAACTTTTATGGTTGAAATGAATGAAGCAAATAACGCAATTTCAAATGCTACGCAAAATTCATTAATTTTATTTGATGAATTAGGTCGTGGTACTGCAACATTTGATGGTATGGCACTTGCACAATCTATTATTGAATATATTCATGATAAAATAAAATGTAAAACTTTATTTTCTACTCATTATCATGAATTAACAGATTTAGATAATAATTTGGAAAATTTAAAAAATATTCATGTTAGTGCAGTAGAAGAAAATGGTAATGTAACATTTTTGCATAAAATAGAAAATGGAAGTGTTGATAAAAGTTATGGTATTCATGTTGCTAAATTAGCTTCCCTTCCAGATTCTTTAATTAAAAGAGCAGATCAAATTTTAAAAGTTTATGAAAATAAAGAAAGAAAAACAGATATAAAAATACAGGAATCATTACCTATTGATGATTTAATTAATGAAACTAAAAATGAAATAGAAGAAGAAATTAAGGCACTAGACCCATTATCTATTACACCAATAGAAGCTATGAATATCTTATATAAATTAAAAGAAAAGGTAAAATAATTATGGTAGATGATTTAAAAATAATAAGAAAAAAGTATGGCGAAAATATGTCTAAGTTATGTAGGGAATTATTTCCTACATTATTAGAAAGTAATGGCTTGTTATCTAATTTGATGTTATCAAATTTTAGTGATAACCATTTTCTATATGATGATTTAAAAGATTATGATTTAATATTAGATTTTAAAAATTATATATATAGTTTAGTTGATGTAGAAAATAATAATAAAATAGTTTCTACAAAATCACCAAAAGAATTGCTTGACGAAGCTGGTTATATATTATATGAATGTCATAGTGAAGAAGATATTCAGAGTTTTAAAAAATACTATGCACCTGATGAAGAATTATGTACATTTAATTGTGGAAATAGATTAGATAGATGTTTTGTTTTTTTTGCAGTCAAAAAGAATGTCGATTTGATAAAAAGGGAGAATTTTAAAAAACCATCAAGACAAGATGAATACGGAACATCAGTTATAAGTATTCAATTTACTCGTGATAATTTACATACATTATCGATTAAGAATAGATATAATCATAGAGTTAATAACCCAGATTCAACTTTCTCAAATAATTTAGATAATATTATACCAGGATTAACATTTTCCTTTGAAAACTATTATCAATTATCACAAAAAAATAAAAAACATAATTTAGAAATACTAAATTATGTTGTAGCAAATGATGGCAAGTTTTATAAGTATACTTATGAAATAAATAACATTTATTATTGCATTAATAATGTGATAATAGATAACTTTGAAGTTAAAAAATTTGATCATGAAAAATATATTGTGATGGATTATTTTATTGTTGATTTAGTAAATAAAAAGGTTAAATTATATGATGAATCAATTAGAGATTCTTTTGTTCAATATTTTGATAATATTGATAAAATTGAAATATTGAAAAACAAAGATTATAAAGTAATTAAGTTTATAGAAAAAAATAAAGAACCCACAGTAATTAAACTTTATGATCAAAATGTTATGATGGGATATATAAACAATAATATAAAGGCATTTGATGATAATTTCTTGATAAATAATTTTTATTTAAGTGTAATTGAAGCAAATAATGTAGAAAAAATAGGAAATTTTTGTTTGTATAGAAATAAATATATAGAAAAAATAAATTTTTTTAATGTAAGAGAAATAGGCAATTATTTTATGAAAGAACCATTATATTTATCAAGTATATTTTTTCCAAATTTAAAAAAAGTAGGTGATTTTTTTATAGAAATGGGTTCTATAAAAAATGTTAGTTTAGATAAATTGGAAAAAGTTGGAGATAATTTTTTTGCATATAATTACTCTATTAATAATCTTAATTTACCTAGTTTATTAGAGGTTGGAAATGGCTTTTTTGAATGGAATAGAAGTATAGAAAGTTTTAGTGCTCAAAATTTAAAAAGAATTGGTGATAATTTCTTTTCTCAAAATTGGCGAATGAATTTATTAGATACTCCTAATGTAAATAAAATAGGGGAAAATTATTTTAAACTAAATCCTCAAAAAAGAGCACAAATTGCTGAAATTATTAAAAAAAATAATAAAAGAAAAGGAAAATAATTTATGATAAAATTGAGAGTAGATAAGGTTGATGGATATAATTATTTTTTAAAAGATGATAAAGATTTTGAATACATATTAAATATTGAATTTTATGATTTAGAATATAAACCAAAATGCAATGATTATATATTTATAGATGAAAAAATATTAAGAGAAAATAATTCGTTTAACTTTGGCTTATTAGATAGTGTGTATGGTAAGAAAATTAATTCTTCAGATGATCCTGACATACTTATATTAGTTACTGAAAGTAAAAAATTTTATATGAAAAGAATATATGGATAGGAGGAATATTTGTGAATATTTTAAAAAAAGAAAATTGGTGGATATGGTTATTACTTATGTTTTTTTCTGGTGGTAGTGATGTATTTTGCCTAGGTGCATTATGTGATTGTTTTAGTAAAGATGCTTGGTATGCTAAAGGTAGAAATTGGGCTATAGGATTTTTATGTTTTCTAATACCGGGAGTAATGATGATTAGTATTTTTTATCTTCAAATATTATGTCAAACTGCAGCTAAGTTAAAAGTTAAAGGCAGTGAAATATATTTATCCTATTATATTTGGTTATTATGTTTAATAGTTCCTATATTTGGCTGGATTTTATTAATAGTTATGTTTATTTATTTGCATATTTATATTATTGTTGCGCTTCATGATGGTAATGGTGAAGTATTTATTAAGGAGTAGTTATGAAAAAGTATTTTATTTATAGTTTAATATTTTTAAATTTAATTGTAGGTTGTGGCAAGAAAAATGAGAAAGTAGGGAATGATGATATTAAAGATGAAGTAGTTGAAAATAAAGAAAATAAAAAAATAAATATTATAAATACTGAGTCTAATTCAAGACCTGTTGCAGTAATGATTAATAATCATCCACTAGCAGTACCAAATCATGCTGGCTTACAAGATGCTTATATAACTTATGAAATAGTGGTTGAAGGCGGATTAACACGATTAATGGCGGTATTTAAAGATCAGAATACAGCTAAAATTGGATCAGTTAGAAGTTCAAGGCATTATTACTTAGATTATGTTTTAGAAAATGACGCTATTTATACTCATTTTGGATATTCTGATATAGCAAAAAATGATATTAGTGTACTTGGTATAAATAATGTAAATGGTCTTACAGATTCTGGATTTTTTAGAGATACTAGCCTTAATGTTCCTTATGAGCATACTGCGTTTACTAGTATGGAAAATATTTTAGATGTTGCAAGAAATAAAGGATATCGTATGACTAGTAGCAAAAAAACACTTTTAAATTATAGTCCAACTTTAATTAATTTAGAAAAAGAAAATGGTAGTATTAAAGCATCTAATGTTAGTATAAATTATTCATACAGTCAAAATACTAGTTATACTTATGATGAAGTAAATCAAAATTATAAAAGATTTGTTAATGGTAATCCCCATGTTGATGCGATAACAAAAAATCAATATACTTATAAAAACATAATTGTTCTAAAAGTAGAAAATTATTCTTTAGATGGTTATTTACAAAATTTGAATAATATTGGTACAGGAGACGGCTATTATATAACTTGTGGTTATGCTATCCCTATTAAATGGAATAAAAAAGCTAGAGATGAACAAACAATTTATACTGATTTAGATGGTAATGAAATAAAAGTTAATGATGGAAATACATTTATACAAATTCAACCAATAAATGAAACATTAACAATAAATTAAATAGAAAATACTATTTAATTTTTTCTATTTATGATAAAATGATGGTGGTGATAATATGGAACAAGTAAGTAGAAGTGAATTAAGAAAACAAATAATGACAATTTTATATCAAATAAATATATATGATAATAGTAAAATGAAATATAATGTTGATGATATAATTAAAGAGGTAAGTCCTATTGAAAATGAATTTATAAAAGATACTGTATATGGAGTAATTACTTATAAAAACGAAATCGATGAACTTGCAAACAAGTATTTAAATAACTGGTCAATTTCAAGACTTGGTAATACTGATCAAGCTATTTTAAGAATGGGTATATATGAACTTTTATATACTGACACTCCAGAAGTTGTTTCTATAAATGAAGCAATTGAACTTGCTAAAGCATATAGTGATGATGATGTAAGAAAAATGATAAATGGAGTTTTGGATAAAGTATATCATAACAAATAGGAGCATTTATGAATAATGATAAGTATTTAAGTGTTACCGCTCTAACAAAATATTTAAAGTATAAATTTGATGTAGATGAACATTTAAAAACAGTTTACTTAAAAGGTGAAATATCAAATTTTAAATCTCATACTACAGGGCATTTATATTTTTCTATAAAAGATGAAAACAGCAAAATTAATGCGATTATGTTTAGTGCTAATGCTAAAAAAATAGTATTTACACCTGCCGATGGCATGAAAGTTTTAGTTAAGGGGCGTATTACTATATATGAGACAACAGGTAACTATCAAATATATATAGATGAAATGTTAGAAGATGGTGTTGGAAATTTATATATAGCATTTGAACAGTTAAAAGAAAAATTATCAAAAGAAGGATTGTTTGATTCGAGGTTTAAGAAGAAAATACCTAAAATTCCATCTAGAGTTGGTGTTGTAACCGCTCAAACTGGTGCCGCAATTAAAGATATTTTGTCTACAATTAAAAGAAGATATCCAATTTGTGAAGTAATTTTATTTCCAAGTTTGGTACAAGGTGAAGCTGCAGCAGGTGATATTGTAAAAAATATAAAAATGGCAGAAAATTATGACTTAGACGTTTTAATTGTAGGTAGAGGCGGGGGCTCAATTGAAGATTTATGGCCTTTCAATGAAGAAATAGTAGCACGTGCAATTTTTGAAAGTAGTATTCCAATAATTAGTGCAGTTGGTCATGAAATTGATTATACAATTGCGGACTTTGTAGCCGATTTAAGAGCTCCAACTCCAACAGGAGCAGCAGAATTAGCAGTACCTAATTTAGTAGATTTGAAAAAACACATAGGACAGTTAAAAATACGTTTAAATGAAAATATTTTAAAAGTAATTAATTATCAAAAATTATATTTAGATAGTTTAAAAAATTCTTTTGTAATTAAAAATCCTTTAATTATGTATGATAATAAAAAACAGAAACTTGATTCTATTATTGAAAAATTAAATAATATATTAAGAATTAAAATGGATAAAAATATTGATAAATTAAATTTTTTAAAAAATAGTTATATTTTAAAAAATTTTGATCTTTTATATAAACCAAAAAGAGATGAGTTAAATAATATAATAGAAAAATTAGAGTTAATTAATCCTTTAAAAGTTTTAAAAAGAGGATACAGTGTTGTATATAAAGATGATTTTATTATAAATAGTGTAGATAATTTAAATAAATCTGACAAATTAAAAATTAAATTATCTGATGGTAATGTAATAACTAAAATAGAAGAGTTGGTGAGGGATAATGGCTGAAAAAAAGCAAAAATTTGAAGATAAAATAACAGAATTAGAAGCAATAATTAATGAACTAGAAAATGGAAATATTCCATTAGAAGATTCAATAGAAAAATACACTAAAGCAATGAAATTAGTTAAAGAATGTGATGAAGAATTAAAGAGTGTAGAAGAAAAAGTTAATAAAATAGTATTAGAAAATGGTACTTTAGAAGAATTTAAATTAGAAGAAAACAATTAAAATAATTATTTAATAAAAATTAGGCAAAATTTTGATATGAACCCCGTTTCTTGGACATAGAAACGAGGTTTTTATATGTCAAAATTAAATTATGAAGAAAGAATAAATA
>CAKOXI010000029.1 GCA_934130045.1 uncultured Bacilli bacterium
TCAAAAGAAGTAACTAATATAGATAGAACTGCTCCAACGATAGAAACAGAAACAAATAAAACACAAGTAACTTTAAAAATGTCAGATTTGGAATCCGGAATAGGAAGTTATTGCATAACAAATTTGAATGATGTTAATAGTTGTAATTTTAAAGAAACAAACTTAACACAAATCACTGAAACAATAGAACAATCAGGAACCTATTATGCATTTGTAAAAGATAAAGTAGGAAATATTTCGATATCTAGTGAATTTATAATTACACCTCCAGATAAACTAGAAAATAAAACATATACATCAGGTGAAGCAATAACAAATTTTGCTGGATATAACTGGCATGTAATAAGTGATGATGGAAGTAATGTTACACTACTTATGGATGCTGGACAAATACAAGATATGATTCATTGTACATATGATTTAGATAATTCTACAGATTGTAATGTTGATTCAACGGGAAAATATTATGTATATAGTTGGGATAAATCATTAATAAATAGTTATTTAAAAAATACGTTGTATCAAGAACTCCAAAACAAGATAACAAATGAAATAGTACCAGTTGGTGTTTGTGTAGATCCATCACGTGGAGATGGAGAGAAAACATATGGAGGATATTTAAAAACAGAAATAGAAAAAATAAGTGATGCAAGTTGTAATAATGGTTATGAAACAGATTATGTACGATTAATAAGTATGGCAGAATATTGGAATTTAAGCCCAAAATATAGTGGAACAAATGCAAGTTATCCGAATGCATCCGGAATAAAGAGGTTATCCAAAAACAGTAATTATGATACTTGGTTATATTCTAATTCAAGCAATTCTAATTGTTATGGAAATTGGTGGACGATGGGATCTTATTCATATGCTAGGCTTGATTTTATTACAAATGCATATTTTGTTAGTTCACATGGCGATTTTGGATATAACGGTGGTTATACCCCAGGTGTAATGGTTCGCCCTGTAATAACAATAAAAAAATAGCAAATAAAATTTTAAGAATTATAATTGTATAGTTCTTTTCTTTTTTTTATTGACATGTGTATAATAAACACTTATAATTGAATTGTGATGATAGATGGATATAAAAAAAGATTGTTATAAAAATCAGGGAATACATGTTATAACTGCAATTTTTACAGTTGAAAAAGGAATTCCAAAAGTACTATTAATTAAAAGAAAAAATGAACCTTTTTATGGTAAGTGGTGTTTAACTGGTGGTGCATTACAAAATAATGAAGATTTAATTGATGGAGCTAAAAGAGAAATTTATGAAAAATCTGGAATAGATAATATCGATATATATGAATTTAAATCTTTTGGAAAATTAGATAGATCTCCAGTTATGAGAATGGTAGCTATAGGATATATTGGGGTTATAGATTTAAATAGGGTTAATATTTTAAAGGAAACTACAAAAACATCTAATGTTGATTGGTTTCCGTTTGATAAAATACCATCCCTAGCTTATGATCATGAAGAAATATTAAAGTATGCTATAGAATTTTTAAAGCAAAAAATAACTGAATCAAATATCTTATCATCATTGTTTCCTAACAATTTTACTATGCCTGAATTACAAAAAGTATATGAAGCAATTTTAAATAAAAAATTTGATAGAAGAAATTTTAGAAAAAAGATACTAAGTTTAAATATAGTAGAAGATACAAATTTGACAACTAAGTTTGAGGGCAAGAAACCTGCTAAATTATATAAGTTTAAAAAAAATATAGAAAATAAAAGTGTATTTTAATATATTTTTATTAAATATACTAATGTGTAATTTAAACACTTATGGAGGAATTATGTCAAAATTATATTTTAGATATGGAGCTATGAATGCTGGTAAAAGTGCTGCTTTATTACAAACAGCATATAATTATAAAGAAAAAAACAAAAGAGTTGTTTTAATTAAACCTAAATTAGATACAAAAGGTGGTAATAAAATAACTTCTAGAATAGGGATTAGCTCTGATGTTGATATTTTGTTAGAATTTGGTGAAAGTTTAAATAAACCAAAATACAAAAAAATTATCAAAAATTCTGATTGTATTTTGGTTGATGAAAGTCAATTTTTAAGCGAGAAACAAGTTGAGGAATTGTGGTTAATAACTAAAAAATGTGATATTCCAGTAATATGCTATGGAATAAAAACAAATTTTCAAAGTAAATTGTTTGAAGGCAGTAAACGTTTATTAGAATTATCTGATGAATTAGAAGAATTGGCAACCATTTGTTCTTGTGGACAAAAAGCAAGATTTAATGCAAGAATTATTAACGGTAAATATGTTACTGTTGGTGATAATATAGAAATTGATAATAATAACAAAATAAAATATGAATCACTTTGTGGGAATTGTTACATAAAAAAAGTTGTAGAAGGAGTAAATGAAGATGTTATATAAATATGAAAACAATGAATTATCATCATTTGAAGTTAATGTTGATTATGATAAGTTAAAACTGATAAAAGAGGAAATTATAGAAAATTGCAGTATAATTAAAAAGTGTGAGGGTGTTTTATCAGATGAGTATGAATATAATCTTGGATATTCAAAAAATAAAAGAAACTATGTTAAGGGAGATTTTGTTTATAGGACTGAAACATTTGATGGAGATATTAATTATTATAAATATACATATGATGAATATTATTTTCCTGAAATTATTGATATTATTGATAAAATATTGAATGGAGAAAATTCTAAAATTAATGATTTATTTACTACTGAAGATATGAAAAATGACATTGATGCATATAGAGATAATAAAGTACTAGATACAGTTGTAAATTTAATTGTTGAGTATAAAAAAACAAACAATAAAGATAGTATAAATTCTGCAAAAAGAATTCTAAGTGAATTTTATCATCCGGAAATTATAATGAGAAATAAGAGTATTAAGGATTATTATGATGAATTAATTAATTGTTTTTCGTTTAAAAAAGTTTTTTCAATCAATGATTTAGAAATAGAAAAATTAAAAGAAATTTTAGGTAATAATTGGAAAGAAAAAATAACTAATTTTTTTGATTATCAAGAAAATAATAGAAAATTGGTTACTAATCAATATGTAAAAAGATTAATGAAATAAAGGCTATCTATGCCTTTTTATTGTTTTATAAAAATATATAGAGTATAATTATATTAATGGTGGGAGGAATTTTATGTTAATTGTTGATAAAATTACAAAATATTATGGTGATTTTAAAGCCGTAGATAATTTATCATTTAAAGTAAAAGAGGGCGAGATATTTGGACTTTTAGGTGTAAATGGAGCTGGAAAAACTACTACATTTAGAATGATTATGGGACTTTTAGAACCAACTAGTGGTAGTGTTACTTTAGATGGTAAAAAAATTGATTATTCAGTTACAGATAAAATTGGTTTTTTAACTGAGGAGAGAAGTTTATTACTTAAAATGACAGTTAAAGAACAATGTTTATTTTATGGTACTTTAAAAGGTATGAGTGAAAATGATATTTTAACTAAACTTGATACTTTATTAAATCGTTTTAATATTAGTGAATATAAGGATAAAAAAATAAAGGAATTATCGAAAGGTAATCAACAAAAAGTACAATTTATAACAGCTATTATAAATGATCCAAAATTACTTATTTTAGATGAACCATTTTCAGGATTGGATCCTATTAATATTGAATTATTTAAAAGTGTTATACTTGAAATGTCTAAAAAAGGTAGTATGATTATATTTTCATCTCATCAGATGAATCATGTTGAATTATTTTGTAAAAAAATAGTAGTTATGTTAAGAGGTAAAGCTGTACTTGATGGATATATTAGTGATATAAAAGAACAATATAGAAAGAAAAATATTTTAGTTAAGGCTGAAATAAAAAAAGATGTATTAGAGAGTATTGATGGTGTTTTATCAGTAACAGAAAAATCTGATGAATTTGAAGTTAAAATAGAGAATTCGTCTGTTGTAGATAATGTATTTAAAGTAGTTAGTAAATGTAAATGTGTTACTAAATTTGTTGTAGAAGAACCATCATTAAATGAAATTTTTGTTGAGAAGGTTGGTGAAAGCTATGAAAAGTAAATTGAACTACTTAATTGGAATGAGTTTAAATAGAAAAATAAAAACTAAATGGTTTTTAGTTGCTAACATAATTATAGCAATTGTAATTGTTGGTGTAATTAATATAGATAGTATTATAACTTTTTTTGGAGGAGATTTCTCGTCAGCTCAAAAAGTATATGTTATCGATAATACAGATAAATCTTATGATATCTTAGAAGAACAATTAAATGCATCAAGTATTGAAATAGTTGATAGTGATACAAAAAAATTTGATGTTGAAAAAACTGATAAAACTGCTAATGAAATAATAGAAGAAGATAAGAAATCAATTGTAATAGAATTAAATGAAAATGAAACTAATGAATTAAAAGCTAAAGTTACAAGTCAAAGTTTTATTGAAGCAATTGATTATCAACTTATAACTAATGCTTTAACTAATACAAAAGTTAATTTAAATATTTTAGCTTCTGATATATCTATTGAAGAGATTAATAAATTATATGAACCAATTGAAATTGAACGTGAAATCTTAAATGAATCTGAAAAATCTGAGGATGAAAATACAAATATGATTATGACAACTGTTTTTCCAGTAATTATCTTACCATTTTTTATGTTATCAATTTTCTTAGTTCAAATGATTGGCGCAGAAGTTAATGACGAAAAAACAACTAGAGGAATGGAAATAATTATTTCTAATGTATCACCAAAAACTCATTTTGCTTCTAAAGTAATAGCTGGAAATTTATTTGTTTTAATACAAGGAATTTTACTTATTTTATTTGCGACTATTGGATTTTTTGTAAGAAAATTAGTAGGTGGAAGTAGTATTGCTAATGGACTTGGAACAGAAGTAAGTAATGTAATAAATGATATTTTATCATCTAATTTAGGTAACGAGTTGATTTATATAATACCTCTTGTTTTAATTTTAATGATTTTAACATTTATAGCTTATTCGCTTATGGCAGGGGTGTTAGCTTCTATGACAACTAATACTGAAGATTTTCAACAACTTCAAACTCCTATTATGATTATATCGCTTGTGGGATATTACTTAGCTATGATGGCATCTGTATTTAATGGAGCCTTATTTATAAAAATATTTGCATTTATACCATTTATTTCAGCTATTTTAGCGCCTTCATTATTAATGCTAGGTCAAATTGGAATTTTTCAAATGATAATATCAATTTTGATTATGGTTCTAACAAACTATTTACTAATAAAATATGGTATGAGAATTTATAAAGTTGGTATTTTAAATTATTCATCAAAAGGATTATGGAAAAAAATGTTTAAGGCGGCTAAAAGTGAATAAGAATTATAAATTAATTTTAGTTTTAATTTCCATTTTCCTTATAACTGGATGTAATAAAGAATATGAATCTGATATTAAGATTGAAGGTTTATGTAATTGTAATAAAATAGAAAATTGTGAATGTAAAAATCTATATCAAACTGTTAATTATGATCAAGCTAAACAATTAATTTATGATGGTAATACTCTTTTGGTTGATGTAAGAAGTATATATGAATATAATGCAAAACATATAAATGGTGCCATATCAGCACCACTTGAAGAAATTGAAAATATCGATTTTGCTAAAAATATAAATTTAATTGTATATTGTAGAAGTGGTTCTCGTAGTAAGGAAGCTGCTTTAAAATTACTTGAATTAGGTTATGTTAATGTATATGATCTAGGTAGTATAGATAATTGGCAAGAATAATTAAAAAATTACAAAAAAGTAATTAAATAAAATAATTTTTGTAGTATAATTATATTTGGTGATTATATGAAAAAAATTATTTTTTTGTGCATTTCAGCACTTATATGTCTTACAGCTATAATAATTAAAAATCCTTTGAAAGTTAATAAATCTGATTTAGATTTACGTAATTTTGATTTAGATTTAGAAAATATTGATAAAGTTATGATTATAGCTCATCCGGATGATGATATGATATGGGGAGGATCTCATTTAATTGATGATGATTATTTAGTCGTTTGTATTACTTGTGGTGCTAGAGAAGATAGAGTTTTAGAATTTAAAAATGTTATGAATGCTACAGGTGATAAATATATTATGCTTGATTATCCCGATAAAACTAATGGTGAAAGAGATAATTGGGATACTGTTTATAGTGATATAACAAAAGATATTGAAAGAATTCTTGCTATGAAGGATTGGAAGCTAATAGTTACTCATAATGAAAATGGAGAATATGGACATATTCATCATAAAATGACACATTCTATTGTAAAAAGTGTATATGAAAACAACTATTTAGATAAAGATAATTTATATTTTTTTGGTAAATATTATAAAGCGGATAAAATTGATGAAGTAAAGGATAATTTAGAAGAAATTAGTGAAGAAAATTATAATCAAAAAAATGAAATAATTTATAAATACTATACTAGCCAAAAATCAGTGGCAGATGGATTAAGTCATATGTTTAGATATGAAAATTGGCAAAAATATAATGTTGGGGAGTAAATTGGAGAGTACTATGAAGAAGTTTTCAAAAAAAGATTATATCTATTTAACAATTATTACAATATTTATTATTTTGTTTTATTTTATTTTAACTCGTGGTAAATATATATATGGTTCTACAACAGATTGGAAAGATCAACATTTTTTATTTGCTGAATATTTTAGAAATTTGTTTTATTATAATCATAAATTAATACCCCAATTTTCATTAAATATTGGTGCAGGACAAAATATTTTTAATTTTGCTTATTATGGATTTTTGAATCCAATTATATTAATATCTTATTTTTTACCATTTTTAAGTATGATGGATTACATAATTATATCTAGTTTATTAATTGTTATTATAAGTTCAGTATTAATATATTATTGGTTAAAAGAAAATAATTATAACTCTAATATTTGTTTTTTTAGTACTATTATATTTGTTTGCTCAGCACCATTAATTTTTCATTCTCATAGACATATAATGTTTATGAATTATATGCCATTTTTAATTTTAGGATTAATTGGTATTGATTCATATTTTAAAAATAACAAATTTTTCTTAATAACTATAAGTACATGTTTAATGATTTTTACAAGTTACTATTATAGTGTTTGTGGAATTATAGTATTAGGTATTTATTTTATCTATAAGTATTTAGAAAAAGAACAAAATTTTGAAATTAAAAAGTTCATTTTTGAAATTATTAAGTTTTGCTATTTTATTTTTATAGCAGTATTAATATCTTGTGTATTATTACTACCTATTTTATATACTATTTTAAATAGTAGAGTGGTAGTGGCAAATAGTATAAATTTTTTATCTTTAATTATTCCTAATTTTGATTTTGGATATGTTTTATATAATAGTTATGGAATTGGATTAACTGGTATTTCCTTATTATCTTTATTTAATTTATTTTTTAGTAAAGATAAGCAGAATAAATTTTTATTTATTACTGTTTCTTTAATTTTGATAATTCCAATTTTTATTTATTTATTAAATGGTACTTTATATATTAACGCTAAAATATTGATTCCTTTTGTACCATTATTTATACTTATTACTTCTAAATTTATTAATAATTTAATAAACAAAAGTATTAGTTTAAAAAATCTATTTATTATCACATTAGTATATATTCTTTTATGTATTATTACTAATGGAGTCAATCATTTATTAATTGTTTTAATTGATTTAGCTGTTTCATTATTATGTATTTTATTTTATGTTAAGTTTGATAAGAAAAAAATATTTTATATAATAGAGTCTCTAATTTTACTTATTTGTGTATTTATAGTAAATTTTAATGATGAATTATATAAAATTAGTGATTATGAAGTTGATCATAATCCTAAATTAGAAAATGATATACAAGAAATTTTAGAAAATGATGATACCTTTTATAGATTTAATAATAATCTAGATAGTTTATCAACAAGTAATAAAATTTATGATATGAGATATTATCAAACTAGTTTATATTCATCAACATATAATAAAAATTATAATAATTTTTACACTAAGATATTTGAAAACGAAATTTCATATCGTAATTCTATAATAAATGGTTCAACTAAAAATTTACTTTTTCAAACATTTATGGGAGAAAAATATATTATTACTAATAAAAAAGCTAATTTAGGATATGAAAAACTTAAGGAAAATGATGATTATAGTATTTATCTAAACAAAAATTATTTACCAATTGGTTATGCTAGTAATAAAATTTTAAGTAAAAAAATATATGATAATTTAGAATATCCTTATAATGTTGAAGCACTATTAAATTATATAATAGTAGATGATGATAAATACACTGATTATAAATCTAATATTAATGAATATTCATTAGAATTTTTAAAAAATATTGATATAGATTATAAAATAGAAGATAATAAATATTATTTCGAATTAGATAAGAAAAATAAAATTAATGTGAAATTAGATGAACCATTAGAAAATAAAGTTATGTTTGTCTCATTTGATATGGAGTTATCACAAAGTTGTAGTGATGGGGACACTTATATAATAATTAATGGAGTTAAAAATAAGTTAACTTGTAAATCATGGAAATATCATAATAATAATTATTCATTTAATTATGTTTTAGCAACTGATACAATTGATAGTTTAGATATTACATTTAGTAAGGGTAAATATTTGATAGATAATATAAAAATATATACACTAGATTATGATGATTTTACTAAGATCAATGAAAATATTAATGAATATAATGTTGAATTAAATAAATCTGAGAATGTTATTAGTGGAAGTGTAAATAGCGATGATGATTCTTATTTTATTATAAAAATACCCTATGATGATGGATTTGAAATATTTCTAGATTCAAATAAAATTGATTATGAAAAAGTATCAGAAGGATTTATTGGTTTTAAATTAAATAGTGGTAATCATGAAATCAAAATTGTTTATCATACGCCTTTATTATTTATAGGAAAAATATTATCTATTATAGGAATTATATTGTTTATTTTCTCAAGTTTAGTAAATAAATATTTTGACAAAATAATTGAAAATAAATTTGTAAAAAAAGTAATTGGGTTATATAAAAAATATGAAGAAGTTATTAATTATTTAATAGTAGGTGGATTAACTACAGTTGTAAGTGTTGCAACATATACATTATGTTCTAGCATACTTAATATTTATTATTTAATAGGTAATATTATATCTTGGGTATTTGCTGTTGTTTTTGCATTTTTTGCTAATAAAATATATGTGTTTAAATCAGAAAATAAAAAAATATGGTTAGAAGTTTATCAATTTGTAAAATATAGATTATTATCATTAGCAATTGATATGTTATTCATGTATTTACTTGTTGATATCTTTAAATTAAATGATATATTTTCTAAAATATTAGTACAATTTATTGTAGTAATACTTAATTATGTTTTTAGTAAATTATTTGTTTTTAAAAAAGATAAATGCGATTAGGGCATTTATTTTTTGTGGTTGCACCTTTTTATTTTAAAGTGTATAATTAATAATGGTGGTTTTATGTTTAAAAAGGGATTAATTATTACTATGATATGTGTTTTAATTGACCAAATAATAAAAATGGTTGTAACAAGTAATATGTCGCTTAATAGTACAATTTTAGTTATTCCTAATTTTTTTTCTATTACATATGTAAAAAATGACGGTGCTGCTTGGAGTATATTAAGTGGTAATACAATATTTTTAATATTAATTTCTATAGTGGCTCTTTTAATAATCATTATGTATGTATTTAAAAATAGTGATATAAAAACTTTTGAATTTATAAATTACAGTATTTTAATAGGTGGCATATTGGGAAACTTATTTGATAGAATTAAATTTGGCTCTGTAATTGATTATTTGGATTTTAAAATTTTTAATTATAATTTTCCTATATTTAATTTTGCAGATATGTGTATAGTTGTATCAATTTTCTTATTGCTTATTTATTTTATTAAGAGTGAGGCAAAAAATGCAAGAAATAATATATGATAATAAAGAATCTGTTAGAATTGATACATATTTAATTGATAAATTAAATTTTTCAAGAAGTAAAATTCAAAAAATGATAAAGAATAACTATATTTTAGTTAATAATAAACCAGTTAAAAATAGTTATTTGTTAAAAGAAAATGATATAATAAATGTTACTGATTATGAAGAAGCACCTCAGGATGTTGTAGCGGAAGATATGGATTTAGATATTGTCTATGAAGATGATGATGTAATGGTTATTAATAAAGCAAATGGAGTAGTAGTGCATCCTGCTATAGGAAACTTTAATCATACATTAGTAAATGGGCTTATGTACCATTCCAAAAAATTAAGCGATATAAATGGTGAATTTAGACCTGGAATTGTTCATAGAATTGATGCTTATACAACCGGTTTATTAATGATAGCAAAAAATAATGAAGCACATGAATTTTTAGCTAAACAACTTGAAGATAAAACAACAACAAGAAAATATATAGCCCTTGTTTGGGGAGTTATAAAAACAGATACAGCTACAATTGATGCACCTATTGGAAGGGATAAACTTGATAGAAAAAAAATGGCTGTTACTTTAGAAAATTCTAAAAATGCTATAACTCACTTAAAAGTTTTAAAGCGATATAAAAATGCAACTTTAATTGAGTTAAAACTTGAAACAGGTAGAACTCATCAAATTCGTGTACATATGAACTATATAAATCATCCAGTTGTTAATGATCCAGTATATGGAAAGAGAAAAATTATTGATGATACAGGACAGTGTCTTCATGCTAAAACATTAGGGTTTATTCATCCTAGAACAAAAAAATATATGGAGTTTGATAGTGAATTACCAGAATGTTTTATAAATATATTAAATAAATTTGAAAATGAATAGAGGGATAGTATGAATACAGGAGTAAATGAACTTGACGAAAAGGTTATGAAACTTTTACATTTTTTTATTGCTGAACAAGGATATAATCCGATTGTTTTACATGGTGCTCAAAATGAAATTTGGTTAGAAAATCTCGATTCAGATTATAAAATAGTAAGAATTGTATCCAATTATATCCATAATGATGAACAATTTAATTTTGATTTATTTAAAACAAATCAAATTATGAAAAAAATTAAAAGAAAAACTTTAACATTTAATTTAAAAACATTAAGTATATTTTTAAATATGGGTGATAATGTTTTTGAATTAAAAAATGGTAATTTTAATTTTGGAAATATAGATTGCGCTAAAATAAATGATGTTGAGGATTTAAAAAAATACAATTTTATAACAGATGTGTTTCCAAATATAAATGTTGCAACAAATTTTAAAGAAAAAGGTATGGAACTTTTTATGAAAATTACTAAAGATATAAATAAGGCAAATGAAGATAGTTCTATTAAAGCAGAAGAAATTTTCAAAAAAAAGACTCCAATAATTACATATCTTTTAATCTTAATAAATGTTATTGTTTTTGCAATTACTTATATTTATGGTAGTGGTATTGAACCTAATGTATTAGTTAAATTTGGTGGATTAATTTCTACATCTAATTATAGCTTTAATTTATCTAGAATATTCACATCAATGTTTTTACATGTTAGTATTGTTCATTTAATATTAAATATGTATTCTTTATATGTTTTAGGTCCCCAATTAGAAAGTTTTTATGGAAAATTTAAATTTTTAATTATTTATTTGGTTAGTGGAATTGCAGGAAATTTGTTAACCTTACCACTTCTTCAATCTAATGTAGTAAGTGTAGGAGCAAGTGGAGCTATATTTGGACTAATGGGTTCTCTTTTATATTTCGGATATCATTACCGTGTTTATTTAGGAACCGTAATTAAATCACAAATTATTCCTCTTATAGTATTAAACTTGTTAATTGGTTTTCTAGCAACATCTATAAATAATTTTGCTCATATTGGTGGATTAGTTGGGGGAATATTAATATCTATGGTTGTTGGTGTTAAATATAAAACTAGTACAAGTGAGAGAATTAATGGTATTATAATGAGTCTAATTTATTTTGGATTTTTAATATATTTAGCTTTTTTTAGATAATGAATTATCAATTAAAACTTGAAGAAATAATAAAAGAAAATTTGGATAAAAATTATATTCCAACATTATTATTACATAGTTGTTGTGCACCATGTAGTAGTTATTGTTTGGAATATTTGTCAAATTTTTTTAAAATTACTATATTTTATTATAATCCAAATATTACAGATAAATCTGAATATATAAAAAGAGTAGAAGAACAGAAAAAACTTATTAAAGAGTTACCTCAAAAATATCCTATTAATTTTATAGAAGGAAATTATGATCCTAAATCATTTATTAATATTTCAAAGGGTTTAGAAAATGAACCTGAAAGAGGTAAGAGATGCTATAAATGTTATGAATTAAGATTAAGAGAAACTGCATTAATTGCCAAGAATAAAAATTATGATTATTTTGCAACAACCTTAACATTAAG
The DNA here is from genome assembly GCA_934130045.1 of uncultured Bacilli bacterium. Taxonomy (GTDB): domain Bacteria; phylum Bacillota_I; class Bacilli_A; order RF39; family UBA660; genus CAJLIR01. The sequence goes on from CAKOXI010000029.1 coordinate 12,511, forward strand.
TCCTTATAAAAAATCAGATTGGGTTAATGAAATAGGAGAGAGATTTCAGAATGAATATTCTGTTAATTATCTATATTCTGATTTTAAAAAGAAAAATGGCTATAAAAGATCTATTGAACTTTCAAAAATATATAATTTATATAGACAAAATTATTGTGGATGTATATATTCAAAAATAAATATGAAAAAAAGTTAAGAGGTTTAGGTTCTTTGTCAAATAGTGTTGGTCAACAATAAATTTGATAAATGAATTGTGATTATAAGGGATGATGAAAATCA
>CAKOXI010000030.1 GCA_934130045.1 uncultured Bacilli bacterium
TCGCCCGTAAATTACAGGTTACAATCCTCTAATTAGAAACTATTTATAAACTGTCCAACTTTTGGGGTTCAGTTCATAACTATCTAATTTTTTTTAAAACTTTATTATTACATATATTATCATTTACATAGTTCTGTTTAAAACTGAAGTAATTTTTTTTGTTTATATTTATACCAATCTTTTTATTAATTATTTTTTTATCTTTATTTTCAATAGAGTATTCAGTATAAAATATTATATTTTCATTATGTGAAAAATTTCTTATTAAACAAGAATGTACAGTACTGATATTATTTTTTTTGTATGAAATTTCAATATTGTTATTTTTTATAGCAATTTCCCCTAAAAAAACTAAAGAATCATTATCAATTGCTTCAAAAAAATAACTATCATATGTTTTGCTGTTGTTTTTTCCTATTGATAATATATTATTAATTCCTATATCAGATAAATATTTTAATAATATATAGTAGTTACTCATTACTATCGCTCCTTTTTAATACGGACATATAAAATAACACAATAAAATTAAAATGTCAATAATAATTTAAAATATAATATAAACCTTGTATAAAAAAACTATTTATACTATAATTGATATAGTATTAGAGGTGAATTTATGAATGAATTAATTATTCCAAACCATGTAGGGGTAATTGTAGATGGTAATGGAAGATGGGCAAAAGAAAAAGGATTAAGTAGAAGCGAAGGTCATAAAGCTGGAGCAGATAATATGGAAAAAATATTTAGTTATATGATAGATAGAGGTGTTAAAGTTATTAGTGCCTATGTTTTTTCTACTGAAAACTTTAAAAGAAGTGAAGAAGAAGTAAAATATTTAATGGATATGATTGTAAAAAAATTTAAACTTTATTCAAAAAAATATAATAAAGAAAATATAAAAATTGTCTTTTCAGGTAGAAAAACAGGTTTAAGAGATGATGTTATCGAAGTAATTAATAATTTAACAGAAAAAACAAAAAATAATACTAAAGGTATAATTAATTTTTGCCTAAACTATGGTGGACATTCTGAAATAATTGATGCAACTAAAAAAATAATAGAGGATGTTTCCGAAAAAAAATTATCTGTTGATGAATTAAATGAAGAAATTTATTCAAAATATTTGTATCAAGAGTTACCACCTATTGATTTATTAATACGTACCAGTGGTGAAAATCGTATTAGTAATTTTATGTTATGGCAAATATCTTATGCAGAATTTTATTTTCCAAAAACTTATTTTCCAGATTTTAATGAATCAGAAGTTGAAAGAGCATTTGTAGAGTATAATAAAAGAGATAGAAGATTCGGAGGAATTAATTATGAAAAAAAGAATAATTAGCGCAATAATATTATTAACAATCTTTATTCCTGTTCTTATAAAAGGTGGAATGTTATTTGATATATTTGCTTATATAATTGCTATACTAGCACTTAAAGAATTTTTGGATATTAAAAACTCAAAAAAAGAATTACCAATGTTTATTCAATTTATATCATATATTTTTATAACACTTATAATTTTTATGAATTCATCAAGTGATTTATTGTTGTCAGTTGATTATAGATTAATGTCTGGAGTTTTTTTAACTTTTTTAATTCCTACAGTTCTATATCATGATAGAAAGTTATATAGTATTAATGATGCATTTTATTTAATAGGAGGAATATTCTTTTTAGGAATTTCTTTCTCACTATTAATATTATTAAGAAGTGTTGGATTAAATATATTGCTTTATTTATTGTTAATTGCAATATTTACAGATACATTTGCATATTTTACAGGTTATTTTATTGGTCAAAATAAACTTTTATCAGATATATCGCCAAATAAAACTGTTGAGGGTATGATAGGTGGAACTATAATGGGAGTATTTATATCAACTATGTTTTATCATACCGTTATTGATCCTCAATTACCAATGTACATAATTATTTTCATTTCATTATTTTTATCAATTATTGGTCAATTTGGTGATTTAGTTTTTTCTGCCATAAAACGTTATTTTGATAAGAAAGATTTTTCAAATCTTATACCAGGACATGGTGGAATATTAGATAGATTAGATAGTATTATATTTATAGCATTAGGCTTTATGTTTTTCATTTCTTTAATATAAAAAGATAAAGGAGGAAATAAATTGACATTAATATATTTTATTTTGATATTAGGAATAACAGTATTTATTCATGAGTTAGGACATTTTATTTTTGCTAAAAGAGCAGGAATTTATGTATATGAATTTTCAATTGGAATGGGACCAAAATTATTTCAAATTCATAGCAAAAAGGATGAAACTGTTTATAGTATTAGATTATTTCCAATAGGTGGATATGTTCAAATGGCTGGTGAATCAGTTGAAGAAGATGAGAATATTCCAAAGGAAAAAAGACTTCAATCTAAAACTTGGATGCAAAGATTTTTAACTATTATTGCAGGTGTATTATTTAATTTTTTATTGGCAATCGTTATATTCTTTATAATAGGGCTAGTTAATGGTTCACCAAGCAACAAAATTTATATAAAAGAAGTTGAAGAAAATAGTAATGCATATACTGCTGGTTTAAAACCAAATAGTGAAATTATTGCTTTAAATAATAAAAAAATCAAATCATCATCACATTTTGCCCTTGAAACTCAAGTTAATTTAGGTAATGATTTTGTTTTTGAGGTTAAAGATGAGGATGGAAAGATAGAAACAATTACAATTAAACCAAGTGTTGAAAAAAAAGATGGTGAAGAAACATACCATTATGGATTTTCTTATTATAATAAATATGAAAAAGGATTTTTTAATGCTATAAAGTATGCTTTTACTAATGTATTAGCACTAATTCATCAAATGATACTTGTAATTATTTATCTTATAACAGGTAAATTGCATTTAGATAGTCTTTCTGGACCTATCGGTATATATAATATTGTAGGTGAAGCCTCAAAATATGGTATATTAACTATGATGAATTTAGTAGGACTATTATGTGTTAATGTTGGTTTTATAAATATATTACCAATACCAGCATTTGATGGTGGAAGATTATTATTTCTAATTATTGAAAAAATAAAAAGAAGTCCTGTTAATCCAAAAATTGAAAATACTATTCATGCAGTTGGTATGATTTTATTAATGATTTTAATGATTGCAATAACATATAATGATATTTTGAATTTATTTTAAAAAATGTTTAAAAAATGTTGAATAAGAGGTGTTTTTTTGATATAATACCTTTGGCTTTTTCAAATACACACGACATTGATTTATGTTCCTAGTGCCTTATGGTGGAATTATAAAGGTGATATGTCGGAGGATAATAACAAAAGGAGGAATTAAAATGGCAGTAGTGTCAATGAGTTATTTACTAGAAGCAGGAGTTCACTTTGGTCATCAAACTAAAAGATGGAATCCTAAAATGAAAGAATATATATTTACATCAAGAGATGATATATATATTATTGATTTACAAAAAACAGCAAAAAAAATCGAAGAAGCATATGTTGCTTTAAAAAATATTGTTGCTAATGGTGGAAAAGTTTTAATGGTTGGAACAAGAAAGCAAGCTCAAGAAGCAGTTAGAGAAGAAGCTTTACGTTCTAAATCATATTATGTAACTGAAAGATGGTTAGGTGGAACTTTAACAAACTTCAAAACAATTAGAAGAAGAGTTAAAAGATTAGAAGAAATCGAAAAAATGGAAAAAGATGGTTATTTCGATTTATTACCTAAAAAAGAAGTTATTGGTTTAAGAAAAGAATATGATAAATTAAATAAAATTCTTTGTGGAATTCGTGAAATGTATAAATTACCTGATGCATTATATATTGTTGATCCTTCAAAAGAGGATATTGCAATAAAGGAAGCAAGAAAACTTCATATTCCAGTATTTGGAATTGTTGATACAAATTGTGATCCAGATATGGTTGATTATGTAATTCCTGGTAATGATGATGCAATAAGAGCAGTAAAATTAATTACAGGTGTTATGGCAAATGCTATTTGTGAAGCACAAGGTGATAAATTAGTTGACTATGTTAAAGATGAAGATAAAAATAGTAATGCAAGTGAAATTATGCAAAAAGCAGTTGATTCTGTAAAGAAAAAAGAAGATAGACCAAGAAGATTTGATAATAATAAAAAATTTGAAGATAGAAAAAATTTAAGTAATGAAAAAAGAAATAGAGAAGAAACTCGTTCACCAAAAGTAGAAAAAAAAGAAGTTAAAGAAGAAAAAGTTACTGAAAAAAAAGAAAAAGCTAATGATTTAAATTCATTAACAGTAACAGAACTTCGTGAAATGGCTAAGAATAAAGAAGTTAAAGGTTATTCTACAATGAAAAAGTCAGAATTAATCGATGCTTTAAAATAATAGATATTTAAGGTGATTTGAACAAAATCATCTTTAATTTTAAAGGAAGGAAGATAATTATGGTAAGTGCAAGTCAAGTTAAAGATTTAAGAGAAATGACTGGAGCAGGAATGCTAGATTGTAAAAAAGCATTAGATGCAACTAATGGTAATTTAGATGAAGCTGTTAATTGGTTAAGAGAGAAAGGTATTTCTAAAGCTGCAAAAAAAGCAGATCGTATTGCTGCTGAAGGAATTGCTTCAATTTTAATTGATGGTAATGAAGCTGTTATTCTAGAAGTAAATTCAGAAACAGATTTTGTTGCTAAAAACGAAGAATTCTTAAAATTAGTAGATACACTTTTAAATGTAATTAAAAATAATAATCCAGTAAGTGTTGAAGATGTTTTAGCATTATCAATTGATGGAACAACTGTTGAATCATTAATTACTGATAAGATTGCTAAAATTGGAGAAAAGATTACATTAAGAAGATTTAAAAAAATCACAAAGAAAGATAATGAACAATTTGGTTCATATATACACATGGGTGGAAGAATAGCAACCCTAATAGTTACAGAAAATACAACAGAAGAAGTTGCTAAAGAAGTTGCAATGCATGCTGCAGCAATGAGACCATTATATTTACATAGTACTGAAGTTCCAACTGAAGTATTGGAAAAAGAAAAAGAAGTAATTAAAGAACAATTATTAAATGAAGGTAAAAAACCTGAACAAATTGAAAAAATAATGGTTGGAAAAGTTAATAAATATTATGAAGAAATCGTATTAGAAAATCAAATATTTATTAAAGCAGAAAATAAAGAAACTGTTGCTAAATTTGTTGCAAATAACGGAGGTAAAATTTTATCAATGACTCGTTATGAAGTTGGCGAAGGTATTGAGAAAAAAGAAGAAAATTTTGCTGAAGAAGTTGCAAAACAAATAAATAATATATAAAAATAGTATTTTTACTATAAAACCTCGTTTTTTATAAACGAGGTTTTTAATTAATATAAAAATGAAATAATATTTAAAAATAAAGCAAAAGATAACCATATTAAATATGGAATTTGAATTTTACTAGCAAATTCATTTATCTTTTTAAAATAATTTATCATATTAATAACTAATATTATTAATGTGCTTAAAATCATTAAAGCAAGTAATTTTAAATTTAAATTAAAATATACAATAGGCCATAAAAAATTTACTATTAATTGTGTATAATAAAGAACTAAATTTCCACCATCTCTTTTAATTAAATAACTAGATATTCCCATTAAAACATATAAAATAGTCCAAACAATAGGAAATATAACTGGTGGAACAAATAAACTATAATTATCAGTATTTGAAATAATTCCAATTAGAAATCCACCTAATAAAGGAATTAAAATATAAATTAAAAGTTTTACTATTTTATTCATATAATCACCAGTAAATTATACACACAAATTTAAAATTTATTCTTGTTTATCAACAGGTAATATATCATCTAGCGTCAATTCATTCAAGTATGGTTCTGTTCCTTTTATATAAAATAAAAGTGTTTGTTTTGTATCAGTTGTAATTTTACCACTTATAGGGTCCACTAAAACTCCTACAACATTATCAGGCATTTCGTACCAAACATTTTCTTTATCACTAAGATAATGTTCCATGGAATCTACCCACATATTTTTTATTCCAGCACTTTCATTAGAAGCAATGTTTGAATTATCATCATATCCAGACCAAATACCAATCAATAATTGTGGATTATATCCAAAAATTAAAATATCTGAATCAGTAGTTCCTGTTTTAACAGCATATTTATGTGTCATTTTATAGGCAATGTTATAACACGTTGGATAACTATAGTTTATAAAATCACTAGAATATGAATTTGTTAATAATTCATTTAAAATATAAACATAATTATCATTTAAAATTTTGTTTTCTTCATATTTATATTCATATAAAATATTTCCATTCATATCTTCGACTTTCTCAATTAAATGGGGAGTAACTTGAAAACCCATATTAGCAAATGCTCCATAAGCTTTCATCATCTCTAAAATATTTATTTCTTCTGTTCCCAGTGCAAGTGATGGAATTGCTGATAGTTCACTAGTTATTCCTAACTTACGAGCAGTATCAACTAACACATCTTCCCCTAAAAATAAATTTGTTTTAACAGCATAAATATTATCAGAGTAAGCAAGTGCCGCAGCTAAACTAATTTCTTTATTAGGATATTGATTTCCAAAATTTTGAGGTGTATAACTTTTTGAATCACTAAATAGAAAAGTAGTTTTAGCACTTTTGAATGTTGTTGATGGGGTAAATCCATTTTCCAAAGCCGCATAATATAAAATTGGTTTCATAGTTGATCCCACTTGTCTTTTAGCATCAGTTGCTCTATTAAATTGGCTTTTTCTATAGTCCCTTCCTCCAATTAAAGCAAAAATTTTACCAGTATTAGGTTCCATAGCGACACTAGCAATTTCTAAATTTTCATTGCTAATGTCATTTTTCATATTTTCTTCCATATTCTTTTGTAAATCAATATCTAAATTAGTATAAATTTTTAAACCACCTGTAGCAAGAAAGGAAGTAGGAATGGAATCAATATTTTTTAGTTCATCAATAACCGCATCTTGATAATACATTAATGTTGATAAATTATTTCTTTCTTCAATACCATAATAAACTAATTTTGTATTGTATGCTTCTTTTGATTCTTCTTCTGTTATATACTTATTTTTTACCATTGAATTTAAAATCATTAATTGTCTTTCTTTAGCAGCTTCTTCATTTACAAGGGGTGAATAAAGTGCAGGATATTTAGGAATACCAGCTAATATACTAGATTCTGCAAGTGTTAATTCACTAGCACTTTTATTAAAATAATAATGTGCAGCATTTTCAATTCCAAAAATACCTCCATAATTAATTGTGTTTAAATATCCTTCTAATATTTCATTTTTACTATAATATGCCTCTAATCTAATTGTTAACCATGCTTCATCAATTTTTCTATTCCAAGTTTTATCAAAATCAAGAAATAAATTTTTCGCATATTGTTGACTTATTGTAGATGCTCCTTGTAAAGTTTTTCTATTAATTATATTTATATACATGGCTTTAATAATTCGCGGAAAATCAAAACCTTTATGGTTATAAAAATTTTTATCTTCAATTGATATAGTTGCATCTACCATATATTTGGAAATATTATCTAAACTTATCCAATCATTAGAATTTCCTCCTGTAAATAAATGATTTTCATTATCATATAAATAAAAACTATTGGCAGTAGATATATCTAACTTTGGCCATGTTTTAGCATATATATATATACCAATATAAAAAATTGCTGCGAAAGTTGCCAAAGAACTAATTAATAAAATAATTTTTTTTAGTATTTTCATATGTTTCTCCCATCATTAACTATATTTATTATTAGTTTTTTTTGTAAATTTATAATAAAAATATAAGTAATTATAAAAAAATAGTACCTTTTATTTAATTTATATGCTATAATTACTGCTAGTTAAGTTGGTGATTATTTTGTGGCAAAAATTAAAATAGTATCAATAATTAATGAACAAAAAAATTTTTATAATGGAATAAAAAATAAAAATAGTATTATATATAAAGAAAATGATATATTAGTTCATATCAATTATGATGATGATATATCTATTACAAGAGAAAATAAAGATTATAAAATTACTTTAAATTTTAATAAAAATGAAAAAACAAAAATAAAATATACATTAAAAGAATATAATAAATATTTAGAATTAGAATTAATTACTAAAAATATAAAAGTTACTAATAATAGTATTGATATTTCATATAAAATTATAGATAATAATGAACAAAATATTAATTTTAGATTAGAATTTGAGGAGATAGTATGAATATAAAGGAAATAATTAAAAATGATGTATATGGTGTATTAAAAGAATACATAGATTACGAGCAAATAGTTATTGAACAACCAAAAATAAAAACAATGGGTGATTATTCAATACCATGTTTTAGTTTTTCTAAAATATTACATAAATCACCAATAGATATTGCCACATTTATTAAAGATAATATAAATAAACAAAATTATGAAAAAATAGATGTAGTAAATGGATATTTAAATTTAACTATTAGTGATAAACTTTTAAATGAAAAATTAATATATATGAATAATAATGTTGATTTTGGTATAGAAAAACCAAAACAAAAAGAGTTATTTTTTCTAGATTATGGAGGACCAAATGTTGCAAAACCTTTACATGTTGGTCATATGCGTACAGCAATAGTTGGTGAAAGTATTAAAAGAATTATTAAGTTTATGGGTCATGATACAATTTGTGATGTCCATTTAGGTGATTATGGATTACAGATTGGTGAAGTTATATATGGAATGATAAAAGATAATATACAAATTGATAATTTAACTATAGAATATCTAGATTATATTTATCCAAAAATGAATTCCTTATGTAAAGAAGATGATGCATTAAAAGAAGAATGTGCTTTAATTACTAAAAAGTTGCAAGATAATGATCCTTTATATCAAAAATATTTTAAAAAAATAAGAGAAGTATCTGTTGGTGATATTAAGAAAAATTATGATTATTTATCAGTTCATTTTGATTTATGGCAAGGTGAAAGTGATTCCTATAAATATTTAAAAAATGTAGAAGATATATTAATTGAGAAGAAATTAGCTCAAAATAGTGAGGGCGCAATAGTAGTAGATATAAAAGAAGATAGTGATAAATTAGAATTACCACCATTATTATTTAAAAAAAGTAATGGAGCTTATTTATATGCTTCTACTGATTTAGCAACTATTTATGAAAGAATGAAAAAATATAATCCTAATCATATTTTATATGTTGTTGATAATAGACAAAATTTGCATTTTACACAGGTTTTTAGAACTTGTGAAAAAATGGGAATATGTGATATGAATAAATTAGAATTTTTAGGTTATGGAACTGTTAATGGCAGTGATAATAAGCCATATAAAACCAGAAATGGTGATACACCTAAACTAGAAAATTTATTTAAACAAGCCAAAGATATATTTATATCAAAAAAAGAATCAAATAAAGATATGAGTAATGAAGATATTGATAAAATTGTAAATGCTATATTAAAATTTGCTGATTTAGAAAATATGCGTGAAAGAGATTATATATTTGATTTAAATAAATTCTCTGATGTAATTGGAAAAACTGGACCATATATTTTATATACATATCTTAGAATTAATAAAATAATAAGTAATAGTAATATAAAAGAAATTACTAACATTATATATAATGAAGTAGATAGAAATTTAAGGTTTAAAATAACTTGTTTAGAAGAAAATTTAATAAGTGCTTTTAATGAAAGAAAACCTAATTATATTGCAGAATATTTATATGAATTATGTGTATTAGCTAATATTTTCTATCAAAATAATCATTTAAGTAATTTAGAAGATGAAAATAAAAAGAATGATTGGATTTATGTTTTAAATTTAACTAATAGAATAATAAAACAACTATTAAATTTATTAGTGATTGACATTCCTACAATAATGTAATAATATATTAACGTAAACTAAAGTGGAGGGAAATTTAATGAGTTTAAAAGATATGACAAAAGAAGAATTAGAAGTTCTTTCTTATACCGATTTAACTTATATGCTATTAAAAGAAAATAAAAAAACAATGAATACACCTACATTATTTAAAAAAATTTGTGAATTATTAGAATTTACAGATGAAGAATATACATCAAAAATAGGTGATTATTATACATCATTAACTATAGATAAAAGATTTGTTCTTCTAGATAATGGAGAATGGGATATATGTGATAACCATAAAATAGAAATGGTTGTTGAAGATGATGAAGAAGAATCAGAAGAAAGTGAAGAATCTGAAGAAACAGATGATGAAGAAATAGAAGAATCAGAAGATGAAATGGAAAATTTGGATGATGAACTAGATGATGATGACGACTTAGAAGATTTAGCAATCATAGATGATGAAGAAAATGATGAAGAATAAAAAATACACTATTAATTAGTGTTTTTTTTTGATATAATACATCTAGAATAGGTGATAATATGAAATTCAAAAAATTGAATAATAAAGGATTTGCAATAACAAGTATATTATATGCCATGTTATTATTTGCATTACTTTTAATGACACTAGTTTTATTAACTATTTCAAGAAAAAAAATGTTAGTTGAAAAAACAAAAGAAGAAGCAGAAAAAGTAATAAACTCAGAATTTTACACAATAGAATATGATTGCAATGATGGATTAGGTGAAATGCCTAATAGTAAAATTTATACTGGAATAAATAGAACATATTCTTTAAGACCTAATTCATGCATTAAAAATAATTATATGTTTAAAGGGTGGTCTTTATCACAAACAGGAGATGTTTTATATCAAGATAGAGAGCAAATTACTGATTCATTTAATATAGACAATAATTCAATTATAAAATTATATGCAATATGGGGAGAGTATTTAAGACCTGGTGAAGCAATTGAACTTGGTGGATACAAATGGCATATAATAGGAGAAACAAGTGAAAATTTAACACTACTTATGGATGCTGGACAAATTGACAATATGGCACATTGTGGAAGTAGTAATAATAATAGTAATAATTGTACATATAATGGTTCATATTATGTATATAGTTGGGATAAATCATTAATAAATAGTTATTTGAAAAACACGTTGTATCCAAAATTAAAAAATAAAATAACAAATGAAATAGTACCAGTTGAAGTTTGTATAGATCCAACTCGCACCGATGGAAACGCATCATACGGAGGATATTTAAAAACAGAGATAGATAAAATAAGTGGAGCAAACTGTAATAATGGATACGAAACCGATTATGTAAGATTAATAACATATTCAGAATACTTTAATTTGAGCCCATATTATAGTGAAACAGATTCAAATTATCCAAATGTATCAGGGATAACAAGATTATCAACAGGTAGTGACTATTCAGAGTGGTTATATTGTAGTTCAAGTTCATGTGGAAATTCTAGTGTATATTGGTGGACAATGGCTTCGTACTCTTACAGTGCTACCAACATTGTTAGGTATGCATATATGGTTGATATTGGTGGTTATTTAAAATTCGCTGTTAGTGCGAATACGTATGGTGTTCGACCAGTAATTACAATAAAAAAATAATTTAATTAAAATATAGATAAATATAGACTAAAATCTATATTTTTTCTTACAAAAAATTCACTTTATTTTAAATAATATATAGTATAATGTAATTGGTGAAGTGTATGAACTTATTAATTGTAGAAGATGACATAACTATAAGGCAAGGTTTAAAATTTTATTTAGAGCAAGAAAATTTTAATGTAATGAGTGTTGAATTTGCTAGTGATGCTATTAAAACT
>CAKOXI010000031.1 GCA_934130045.1 uncultured Bacilli bacterium
CAAAATAAAACTCCATTAACCCTTTAAAAATAAGGCATTTGGAGTTTTTTCTATTCAACAACTGTCAAAGTCAGGAGATTAACATAATTTGTTTTTTTTGTCAAATCTCTAAAAACAAAATTTAAAAAAGCTATAACATTTTGTATAGCTTTTTTACTACAAACTTCTACTAAACTTCTCTACTTTTTCCAGTTAAAGTATATCCTTGTTTAATTAAAGATATATCATTTTGACTTCTACTCCATTTATAATCCATTGAACCACTTATATATGTTTTTGTTCTAGAACGATAATATGTAACTGTTTCATACACTGGTGTTACCTTTGTTTCATATACTGGTACTGTTCTTGTTTCATATACTGGTACTGTTCTTGTTTCGTAGACTGGTACTGTTCTTGTTTCATATACTGGTTCTGTTCTTGTTTCATATACCGGTATTGTTCTTGTTTCGTATACTGGTACTGTTCTTGTTTCATATATTGGTTCTGTTCTTGTACCTGTTTGTACTGTTTTTGTAGTTGTACCTGTTTGTATTTGTGTTGTCTTTGTAACATATTTACAAGTTGATGAACAATCTAGTACTGTAGAATTTACAGTCTTATAAACTGGAACTGTTACTGTTGTGTATACAGGAACTGTTCTTGTACCTGTTTGTACTCGTTCAGTTTTTGTACCTGTTTGTACTTGTACTGATTTTGTACCTGTTTGTACTTGTACTGATTTTGTACCTGTTTGTACTTGCCCAGTTTTTGTACCTGTTTGTACCTTTTCTTCCTTTGTGCCTACTTGTACTTGTTCTTCTTTTGTTCCTACTTGTACTTGTTCTGATTTTTCACCAACTTTTTCATTTTCTGTCTTAGTTTCAACTTCTCTATATTCATTTTCACTAATTATATTTTTTGTCCATTCAGACCATTCACCAAATTCTCCCCATCTTCCATCAATAACTAATTGATATTCATATTCATAAACTGTTGGTGTTGGGTTTGGAGCTGGTGTCGGTGTATCAGGTGTACTTGGTGTAACTGGATCCTTAGTTGCAGGTTTATTTGCTTCACATAAAGTAGTAGAACAATAATCATAACATCCCATATGGACTAATAAATAGTCTTCATAGTCAGAACATTTCAAATTAATTTTCATTAAATATTCTTTATCTTTTTTAGTAACTGTTACATATGATGCTTCAGTATCACATGTATTACCCTTACTATCGACAAATGGTAATAATATTTTTTCTTCTAACATTTCTTTTAATGTTATTTTTACAACATCACCATCATTTTGAGGTAATCTTGATAATGTATAGTAATCTTTTGCTGCACTTTTTATCATCATAACATTTTGATTAAATAATTGATTTGCAAAAGCTTCACTATTAATACCACCACCAAATTCATAATTGTCTAATGTTTCTTTAATAGCATCTTCTATAGCACCATCAACATAATTTGTAACAAAACTTTTTGATGGAAACAACCACATCAATACAAATATAAATAATGCCACAAATAATACTTGTAAAACAATATCTCTTACAGAAAAATTTCTTCTTTCTTCGTACATAAAATCTCCCCCTTTAAAAGTTATGTCTGTTATACTATCACTGTTTTTTTATTTTGTCAACACATTTTTTATTTTTTTGAAATAATTTCCACTATTGTACATCCATTATTATAATAATATGTTTTATAATTCAATACTTTCTTATTATTTTTTAAAGTCAGCCAAGTAGTTCTTCTTAAAATTCCACTACCTATACCATGAATAATTACAAAAACATTATTTCCAGTGCAATAATTATCATAAACAAAATCATTTATAGCAACTCTAGCACTTTCACTATCATACCCGTGTAAATCAATACTTGGTAAATTATTTATAAAAATAACATCTTCAAGTTTACTCATAATTTTCAGCTCTTTTTCTTGCAAAGATATTATAAACTATGAAATAAATTTTTTCAATATAATTAAGACTATTTCATCTTATTTAACTTTTTATTGTCATATTCTAACTTCTTTTCATCAATACTATTTAAAAAATCATAAGGATAATTTATGAATGAGTCATTACTTAAATATATATTTATGATATATTCTTTAAATATATTATCAATATTTATCTTATTTGTGAAATTATTGAAAAATTTTTGTTTTTCTTTATAATTAAAAGGAATAACATCTTCCAAATCAAAGTTATATAAAATTGATAAAATTACCGTTAGCAAATTTTGAATATCATTTTTTATACAACTATTATCAACAATAAAACTTGCTTCATCAAAGTCAACAAATTTAATGTCATTTAAATTTGTTATAATATTTCCTAAATGAATATCACCATGAACAACATTATGTTTATGAATATCTTCAAGTGATTTAACAATTTTTTTAAGTAAATAAATTTTGCATTCACTATGATTAGTCATATTTAAAAAGCTGTATAAATTAGAATATTTATTATAATATTTCATAAAAACTCCAACTACATTTTCTTTATCATATATTTTTCCAAGAGGTGGAACAACACCTTCAATTTCTTCTAAATTTATCAAAAAATCTAATATTCTCTGTCTCATGATTGTATTTTGTTCTAATCGTTTCATATAATTTTTATCATAAATCTTATATAAAAATTTATTATCAAAATATATATAATTAGATATTTCTATATCGGTTTTATAAATTTCTTTTTTTATTACATCTTTTAAATCAACATTTTTCATTCAATCACCCAAACAATTTCAATATATTAACACTATTAAAAAAAATGTCAACAAAGAATACCAAAATTAATCATTTAAAAGTTAAAGATTGTATATAAAAAACTAAGTTATAAAACAGTATCAAATAACTTAGTTTCTAATTTTTTATATTATTAAATTAATGTTTAAATACAAATATACATTATTTTAAATTAATTTACATCAATTCTTCTATATTTTATTTTTCCCCTTGATAGTAACTTGAACCACAGTCAAGTTAGATAGGCTTTCTTATCGAGGCAATACTATTAAACTAATTTTAATTTAAAACCAATATTTTTTCATTTTTTTTAGAAATTCATATGTAATGGGAAATCCTGTATATTCTCCGATTACTGAATCAATTCCGCAATATGGACATAAGGCTGTTTTATCATATCTATCTTCTATCCAATCCGTTATTTCTTTTGAATTAAATATTTTTAGGCAAAAAAAACAACCGCATTTTTGATCATTTATTAATTTTTCTTTATGATTAGTACAATATCTATGTGCCACTATAATATCATTTTCCATAAATCATTCTCCTTTAACAGTTATAATATTTTGTTAATATAAAAATTACTCACATTCATTAACAATAACATTATACAATAATTTAATATCTTGTTAAATATATAAATATTGTGCAAAACAAAAAAACTTAGACATTTCTATCTAAGTTTATAAATTATTTCTCACTTTTAATTGCAGCTTGTGCAGCAGCCAAACGAGCTATTGGAATTCTATATGGAGAACATGAAACATAATTTAGACCAATTCTATGACAAAATTCAACACTACTTGGTTCACCACCATGCTCACCACAGATACCTAAATCAATATCTGGTCTAACACGTCGTGCTTTATTTATAGATACTCTAACAAAACCACCAACACCATATTGATCAATTTTTTGGAAAGGATCATTATCAAAAATTCCTTTTTTATAATAGTCGTTTAAATATTTTCCAGCATCATCACGTGAAAATCCATAAGTTAACTGAGTTAAATCATTAGTACCATAACTAAAGAATTGGGCATTTTTAGCTAACTTATCAGAAATGATAATTGCTCTTGGAATTTCTATCATTGTTCCTACCAAGTATTTTATAGAAAAGTTATTTTCTTTCATTACTTCCTGTGCAGTTTCATCTACTATATTTTTTACAAAACTAAACTCTCGTTCATCACCAATTAAAGGAATCATAATTTCAGGAACAATATTTATATTCTTTTTACTTACATTAATTGCTGCTTCTATAACTGCTCTAGTTTGCATTTTTGTAATTTCTGGATAAGTAACAGACAATCTGCATCCTCTATGCCCCATCATTGGATTAAATTCTTTTAAAGAATCAACTCTATCTTTTAGACTTTCAAAAGTTGTGCCTAAACTATCAGCTAGTTTTAAAATTTCTTCATCAGTATGAGGTAAAAATTCATGCAATGGTGGATCTAAATAACGAATTATCACAGGATATCCATCCATTACTTCAAATAAAGCCTCAAAATCAGCTCTTTGATAAGGTAAAATTGCTTCTAACGCAGAATTTCTTTGCTCCAAGTTTTCTGCTGCTATCATTTTTCTAAAATTAAAAATTCTCTCTTTATCAAAAAACATGTGTTCAGTTCTACATAAACCTATCCCTTCAGCGCCAAACTTTTTAGCAACCATGGCATCACGTGGAGTATCAGCATTTGCTCTAACACCTAATGTTCTAATACTATCAGCCCATGACATAAATGTTTCAAAATTTCCACTAATATCTGGTTCAACAGTTTTTATATTTTCACCATATACTAACCCAGTAGCACCATCAATTGAAATATAGTCTCCTTCTTTAAAAATTAGACCTTCCTTAGTTGTTAATGTCTTATTTACTTCATCAATAATTAAATCACTACATCCACTTACACAACATTTACCCATACCACGTGCTACTACTGCAGCATGAGAAGTCATTCCTCCTCTAACAGTTAAAATACCATTAGCAGAAGTCATACCTTTAATATCTTCTGGTGAAGTTTCAAGTCTAACCAATAAAGTTTCTTCACCTCTTGCTTTAGCACTTTCACAATCAAGAGAATTGAAATAAATTTTACCAGCTCCTGCTCCAGGAGAGGCTGCTAAACCTTTCGCAATAACTTTAGAATTATTTAAAGCCTCAATATCAAATTTTGGATGTAATAGTTGGTCTAATTGATTAGGTTCAACCTTTAATAAAGCTTCTTCTTTTGTTATTAATCCCTCACCAACCATATCAACAGCAATTTTTATAGCTGCCTCTGCAGTTCTTTTACCATTTCTAGTTTGAAGCATAAAAAGTTTTCCATTTTCAATTGTAAATTCCATATCCTGCATATCTTTATAATGATTTTCAAGTTTTTTAGCTATACTAATAAACTGTTCATAAATATCAGGCATTACTTCACGTAAAGTTGAAATTGATTGTGGAGTTCTAATACCTGCAACAACATCTTCTCCCTGTGCATTAATTAAATATTCCCCAAAAAGTTCATTTTCACCATTAGCAGGATTTCTAGTAAATGCAACTCCTGTTCCAGAATTTTCTCCACTATTTCCATAAACCATTTCTTGAACATTTACAGCAGTGCCCCAAGATGATGGAATGTCATTCATTTTTCTATAAATAATTGCTCTTTCATTATTCCAAGATCTAAATACTGCAGTTATAGCTTCTACCAATTGTTCCTTTGGTTCTTGTGGAAATTCACTACCGGACAATTCTTTATATATTTCTTTAAATTTTTCTGTAATAGCGTACATATCATCTTCATTTAGTTCTGTATCATACTTTACTCCTTTTGAAGCTTTAATTTGATCCAAAACCCTTTCAAATGATGATTTAGAATATCCTTTTACCACATCAGCAAACATTTGAATAAATCTGCGATATGAGTCATAGACAAATCGCCTATTACCTGTTTTAACAGAAAAACTTTCTGCTACCTTATCATTAAGACCTAAATTTAAAACAGTATCCATCATACCTGGCATACTAGCACGAGATCCACTTCTAACTGACACTAATAATGGATTATTCAAATCTCCAAATTTTTTACCTGTTTTATCTTCTAATTTATTTATTTGTTCAAAAACTTCATTTTTAATTTCTTCATTTAATATTTGTCCAGATGCATAGTATAAATTACATGCTTCCGTTGTTATAGTAAAACCACTTGGAACAGGCAAGCCTATATTAATCATTTCTGCTATATTTGCGCCTTTTCCACCAAGTAATTCACGCATGTCTTTATTACCTTCGTCGAATGAATAAACATACTTTGTCATATTAACCCTCCCATTTTATTCTCTAGATTAGTATATCAAAAAAAATAATAAAAAACAATTATTATTTTCTACTAATTCTAGATCTGGGGTGAGATTTTAAGTAAACATTACGCAATCTTTCACTTGTTATATGAGTATAAACTTGCGTACTAGACAAACTTTCATGTCCCATTAATTCCTGAACAGTTTTTAAATCAGCACCACCTTCTAAAAGATGTGTGGCGAACGTATGCCTTAATGTATGTGGTGTTACCTTAACTGAAATACCAACATTTTTTTGATATTTTTTTATCATTAATTCTATAAAACGAGTAGTAATTTTTTCACCCCTGTTATTTAACAATAAAAAATCATTATTTTTTTTATCTAAAATAGCTCTACTTTCAGTTAAATATTTGTTTAATTTTTGAAAACATAAATTTCCAAACAAAACATAACGTTCCTTACTACCTTTACCTAAAATTTTAATTTTTCTTTCATTTATGTCAATATCCTTTATTTTTATATTAACAAGTTCACTAACTCTTATTCCAGTTGAATATAGTAGTTCCAAAATTAATGAATCGCGTATTCCTAAAAAATTTTCTATATTAGGTGCTTGTAATAACTTTTCTAAATCATTTGTATATAAAAAATTAGGAAGTTTTTTATCCAGTTTTGGGTTAGAAATTAAAATTGTTGGATTACTTGTTATTATAGATTCATTAAACAAAAATTTAAAAAATGTTCTTAAACTACTAATATATCTTGAAATTGTTTTCTTGGAATATTGATGATTATGCAAGTGAATTAAATATTCCCTTAAAATTTGATAATCAACTTTCTTTAAATCAGTTATATTTTTATCATTTAAAAAAAGAAAAAAATACTCAATATCTCGTTTATAATTATTGATAGTCAATAATGAATATTTTTTTTCATATTTCAAAAATTCTAAAAAATCTAGCAAATTTTTTTTCATAATATCACCACTACTATAATAATTATAACATAAAAAACAGATTACTCTGTTTTATTTTTACTACTAGATAAAAAAGTTACCTTTTCAGCAATTATTTCAACTGTTTGTTTTTTATTATTTTCATCTATTTCAATATTTCTTGATTGAACATGTCCTTTTACACCAATTAAATCACCCTTTCCAACATACTCAACAGTATTTTCGGCAATTCCTTTCCATAATATACAAGGTATAAAATCAGTTTCATATTCCCCATTAATATTTTTATAGCTTCTTGGAACAGCTAATGTAATGTTTGTAACTTTATTACCATTTTCAGTTTCTCTAAGTTCAGGGTCTTTAACAATTCTCCCCACCAATACAGTTTGATTTAACATACTTTTCTCTCCTTTCAAAAACACTATACTAATTAATTAAACTATAATCAAATAAGTAAATTTTAAAAATTGATGTAAATAATACACAAATATAGTAATTTAACTAAATAGATAGATTTAATTGAAAAACAAAAAAGAAAAATAAAAAAAAATTATCATTAAAAATAATTTTTTAAAAGAGCATTCAATTCAACCGCATATTCCATAGGTAATTCTTCCCTAAATCGTTCTATAAATCCCATAATTAATAATTCCTTTGCCTTATCCTCTGAAAGTCCTCGACTCATAAGATAAAAAAGTTTTTCTTCATCTATTTTCGATACTGTTGCTTCATGTTCAATTATAGAACTTTCATTTGATACCTTATTTTGTGGAATAGTATCACTTTTTGAAATACCATCTAATATGATAGTATCACATTTAACCGTACTCTTTGAATTTTCTGCCTTATCTATTATATTAACCGTTCCACGATATGTAGCATTACCACCATGACACGCGATTGATTTACTTATAATGTTACTTGTTGTGTTAGATGCTAAATGAATCATCTTAGCACCTGCATCTTGAATTTGACCCTCTCCTGCAACTGCAATAGAAATACAATTTCCTTTAGCATATGGTCCATTTAAAATACAAGATGGATACTTCATATTAATCTTAGATCCAATGTTTCCATCAATCCATTCCATTAATCCAGATTCTTCAACAATAGCTCTCTTGGTAACTAGATTATAAACATCATTTGACCAATTTTGAATAGTAGTATAACGACACTTTGCATTCTTTTTTACATATATTTCAACAACTGCTGCATGAAGTGAATCTGATGTGTAAGTTGGAGCTGTACAACCTTCCATATAATGTAAATCACTATTTTCATCAACTATTATTAAAGTTCTTTCAAATTGCCCCATATTTTTACTATTAATTCTAAAATAACTTTGTAGTGGTCTATCTAATTTTGTATTTGGTGGTATATATATAAATGTTCCACCACTCCACACTGCACCATTTAAAGCTGTATACTTATTTTCATCATATTTTACTAAATGATTAAAATATTCCTTAAAAATCTCTGGATATTCTTTTAAAGCTGTATCTGTATCACAAAAAATAACATTTTTATCAACTAATTCTTTTAACATATTATGATATATAACTTCACTTTCAAATTGTGCTCCAATTCCTGCTAAATACTTTTTTTCTGCATTAGGTAATCCAATATCACAAAAAGTTTTTCTTGCTTCACTAGGAACATCTTGCCAGTTGCTATGCACTTTATCATCAATTCTTTTATAATAAGTTATATCAGAAAAATCTATTTTTAATTCAGGTCCAAACTTGGGATTACTTAGTTCTATAAATTTTTTATATGAATTTAATCTAAAATCAAGCATCCATTTTGGTTCTTTTTTTATTTTAGAAATTTCTTTTACTTTTTCTATAGTTAGCATTCCTTTTTCCATAAAAAATCCTCTCTATTTTTGATTTAATATTTTTTCTATTCCCCACCATGGAAGTAAGGCACATTTTTTTCTATTTGGTTGTTTATAAATATCATCATAAGCATTTGCCTGTTCTAAAATATCAGAATTATACTGTTTTTCATCAATCATATTATTATAATTATCATATATTTCTTTTACTTCATCTAAACTCTTACCAATTAATGTATCAATCATAATAGATGTTGCACTAGTACATATAGCGCATGCTTCACCATCAAATCTAATGTCTTTAATAATACCATCTTCTATCTTTACCATTAAATTTACTTCATCTATACAACTTTCATTATTCATATTAACTTTTATATATGATTCATCATCTATCAACCCTTTATTTTTAGGGTGTTGATAATGTTCTAAAATTAGTTCTCGTTTTAAATTTTGATCCATATAATAGCCTCCCATATAAACTATTTCCAGAACACATTATACTAAAAAATACACTTGTTTGCAATAAAAAAAGAGACTTATCTAGCCTCTACAATTAATTTTATAGCTG
Organism: uncultured Bacilli bacterium; assembly: GCA_934130045.1. GTDB lineage: Bacteria > Bacillota_I > Bacilli_A > RF39 > UBA660 > CAJLIR01. The sequence continues at coordinate 9,412 of CAKOXI010000031.1, forward strand.
TCCTTTCTTCACCCTCAATTACAATATCAGTGAATGCAGGAATACATACTAAATTTTTACCTGATGGAGCTACAAACCCTCTTGCTATTGCTATTGCTTTTATTGCTTGGTTTAATGCTCCTGCTCCAATTGCTTGAATTTCTACTTCTCCTTTTTCTCTAAAAACATTAGCTAACGCTCCTGCAACAGAATTTGGATTTGATTTCGATGAAACTTTAAGTGTTTCCATATATATTAATTCCTCACTTTCTACAATTAAATATATGAGGTAAATATTAATTTATGACACACTATTTAAAACGTAATTTTTTTACAAATTTTTCATTATTATTTTCTATATCGCAAATTAATCCTGACATAAATAAATATTTTTTTATCGCATACTCTCTTGCCATTTTGGTTCCCCATAACATTGTAAATCCATTATAATCCTTAATCATTTCATAATCATTATTATGGTCTCCTATTGTAAAAATATCTTTTTTTTCAATATTAATTTTATTTTCTAAATATTCAATTGTTGATGACTTATTAATAAATCTTGGTTTAACATAAATATTATTAAAATTAATTGTGTAAGAAGAATTTTCCAAATATCTATCAAAATATACTTTTATATCTTCTATTATTTGTTTATATTTAAAATCTAATATTTTAATTACTCTTTCTAAAGTAATATTATCTTCAGTACAAACATCATAAAAAGATACTTTATCACCATATTTTAGTTTTAAATAATAGATTTTTCTTAAATCTTCCTTATCCATATTTTTTATAGATAGAAGATTATCTGAATAATCAAATAAGATAGCACCATCAACACAGCTTAGATAATCATATTTTATGTTCCATTTTTCTATCTCCTCTTTTATGCTTGAATACTCTCTACCAGTAGATAACATAAATAAATTACCATTTTTTCTAAATTCATTTATTTTTTTTATATTAAATTTTATTGAATAATCATCCATTGATAATGTTTGGTCATAATCACTAACTAATAATTTCATATTCTTACTCCTTTTTGATAAGATATTATACATCAATAACTAATAAAATGCACTATTTTTATAAAAAAAATAATATTATTAAATATTAAATGTTTGTAAGAACATAACTTTTGAAATATAGTATGATACATTTATATTAAAACTAATATTTTTATTTCTTCTAAAAATCATATTGTAGTTTTGCCAGCATATTGCTTAATTATTATAAATATTATTTCATCATAAACAAAAGTATTTCACTCTCTCGAGGGGAATTTCAGAGAGATTTGGCGTTTATTAATTTTCTAAAATATTTTTTGTCATTTGCCAAATTTATCGCAAAATACCCCATTTTACCTATGATGTTCTATCCTATCATGTTCTATACCAGTGTTCCCGATTTGTTCCCGAGGAATTTGTCAAAATACCAATTCGTTTCCAAAAATTATTATAATAAAAAGAGCCTTTATTTTGACTCTAAATTATTTTTATAAAGTTATCCATTCTCCGTTTCGTTTTCCATTTTTTCTAGCAATTAATCCTTTTTCTTGCATTTCATTCATTTTTGTTTTAACTGTTCTTAGTGATCTATTAATCATATTAGCAATTTCTTCTTGTTTAATCATTGGATTACTTTTAATAATATTTATAATTGCCTGTTCTTCTAAAGTGCAAATTTTACACTTTGAAATTGTGTTGTTGTACTTTGAAAAATTGTTATTTAAAAGGAAAAAAAGAAGTCAAAACTTATTTTTTAGTTTTTGAAGCTTTAGTGCACGTTCAGGAACATTGTATTTAATTAAAATATAAAATTATGTCTATTTAATAACCAATCTTCAACAAAACATAAAATTAAATATACAACAACAAATATTCCAATTATTCAATATATATCACTTATAAATTTACTTATCAAAAGAAGCAGTTCTGTTAATATATAATAGTTAACAAAGAATCCTAAACTGCTCTACTACTTTCCATTTACACCCCTTATATACCATGTTCTTGTTAATGAAAAAGCAAGAGGCACAAATATTTCACCAAAAATCCAAGTAGCTACATTTTTATTTTCAATTTTTTCCAGATTTTTATATTTGTTCTATTTTTTCCAATGTAACAGGGTTA
>CAKOXI010000032.1 GCA_934130045.1 uncultured Bacilli bacterium
TTAATTAAAAAAACTAATAAATAGAAAATAAATTCTAAATATCAGTTTTAATTTTAACTACTTTTTCAGCAGTCTCAATAAAAAATTATTCTCTTTTATAATATTTGTTGTTTGGAGGTTTTTGTATGGCTAGTTTTACATCATTTCAATTAAAGGAATTAGATAAATTGTTAAATTACGGTGGATATACGCCTTTAATAGCTAATAGTAATATTGAATTTGAAATTTTTTTTAATAGATTAGGAATTGATATATATAAAGATTATGACGCTGGGTCAAAAGGAAAAACATTGTATAATTTTTGGGTGTCTTCACCGAATGATTTAGCCTTGAAAGTAATAAAAGAAATAAGAGAAATAGTTTTATATGAATTTGCTAATAAAAATGAAGAAAGAAATAAAGCCGAAATGCTATTTAATTCTATTGAGAAAACCTTAACCAATGAATTTGAAATAAATAATAACATTTTTTTAACTAATAAAAAGTATGAAATAATAGAAGAGCTTACTCCAGGTGGTTTTGGAGATACATATTTAATAAGGGATATAAATTTGGGTAAATTCTTTGTATTAAAAAAATATAGAGGCGAATTTATTAAAGAAAAAGATAATAACATTTTTTTAGATAAATTTTTAGAAGAAATAAATATTTTATATGACTTAAATCATCAAAATATAGTTAGAATTTATGATTATTCTAATAAGAAAAAGGCTTGGTATATTATGGAATATGTTGACGGAGGAAATATAGAGGAATATGTTAAATCACAACCACAAAATTTATCTAAAATTTTTTTACAAGCTATAAATGTTTTCTCTTTTCTTGAAAGTAAGAATATATGCCATAGGGATATAAGGGTAAATAACATTTTAGTTACTAAAGAGGGAATATTAAAAATTATAGATTTTGGGTTTGGAAAAATTATAGAAAATAATGGTACTTTAAAAAGTGCAACAAGATTAGTTAATTATACTTTTACATTACCAAAAGAATTGAATTGTAATACCCCTAAATATACTAAAAAAACTGAAATATATTTTGTAGGTAAACTGTTTGAAAAATTGCTAGCCGATAATAATATAAAAAACTTTCCTTATGAAAATATAATAAAGAAAATGATACTAGAGGATCCAGAAGATAGAATTGGCAGCTTTTTAGATATTAAAAATCTCATAAGGGATATAAATAGACAATATCAAATTGTTCCACAAAATTTAAAACAAAATTATCAAGAACTGGTTTTACAATTAGACCATATAATAATTAGTAAAAGTGAAAGTTCAAAAATTTATACTTTTGATGAAATAATAAAAAATATAGAAAACTTATTGGAAGTTAATTTGTTAAATGATAATTTATCAAACCCTAAATTTTTTGCTGAATGTTTTATTAGTGAAATTGCTGAATATTATCCAAGAAGAAAAACTATTTCAATTAGTTATATAGGTAATTTGTTAAAATGGTTAAAAACATTGAATAATAAACAAAAAGAGCAATTTATGAAAAATTTGAAATTTAAATTAACTAATTATCAAATATATCAGGATTTGCCATTTTAAAAGACGCATTATTCAGCGTCTTTTAATAGTTCGTCTATTGTAGGATATGGTATTTTATAATCATTATAAGCCGTATCACATATTTTAATAAGTTCGTCTATTTTCTCTTGAGGATAACCTTGTTTTTTTAATTCTTCTATAAGATTTTTTCTTATATATTCAACATTAAAATAGTCTCCCATTGAAAATATTTTATTATCTTCTTCATCTTCATAATACTCATTATAACTATCAATAGCTTTTTGAGGAGCTTTATCAGTTAAAGTATATTGTCTTTTAACTTTTCCTCCTAAAAAACTTGGTAAGCCTTTATGCTCAATATACCACTCTTTATTTTTTAAAAAATATGGTCTCTTTAACAACATTTTACATCACTCTTAACATTATATAATTTATTACTTTATTTTCCAAGAATACCCACAATTTTGACAAACAGCATATTTATTGGTTTTAGTTTTTCTTTTTATTGGTAATATAAGTGAAATTAGCCATAAAACAAAACTTATAAATAATAATATTAGCTTTATTGTAAAACTTATTATAGCAATAAGACAACCTCTTTTCTTTTGTTCGTTTATAAGTTGTACAGTTACATTTTCACTACCACATTTTATACATCTCATATTATATCCTCCTTAAAATTTCTTTTATAATATATTTCGCTTTTTCTTCATTATATAAATTTGGCAAATATTCTTTTATTGAAAATTTAAAATTATTACTTAATTTATTAACATCATTTATTTTAATAAGTTTATCAAACTTTTCTTTTCTACGCTTATTTAAATGTCTATCAAATATATTTATATTATTATTAGATATAGCTTTGTAATTATAAAATAAACAATATAGTGAACATAGATATATGTTTAGTGCTTGTTCATATTTTTTTTCCTCAATCAATATATCTGTTTGCCTTTCAAATACTATTGATAGTGTGGAGTATTCCTTTAAAAATTCATATTTTAATGCTAACTCACTATACACAGACCACAGAACATCTTTTTTTGTAAATGATTTGTTTTGCTCAAGTAATTTCTTGCTATTTTTTTCATAAATGTTTAATGCATTAAATACAGTTAATTGTTTATACTCATTGGTTGTTAGTGCTAAAATATTGTTATTGATAGTTTTATTAATCATATCTTTTTCTATATTTTTATAGCAATTTAATAATATTTCAAAGTATTTATTTATAAATTGTTGATATAAATGTCTGTTAATGATGTTAAATATATTTTTACTGTAGTACTTATCATATAATTTATTAAGGTTATTTTCGATATTGTTAATAATATTATTGTAATATAATTTCATTGCTATAATGTTCTCCTTATAACAATTATACTGGTTATATAGCCAATAGTCAATCAACCTAACATAATAATAAAATTATTATAGGTGGTGTCGATGAATAAAGTAAATATTGAGAGTGGTTATTATAATTTTAAATTATCCAATATATTGAATGAAAGAAATATAAGTATAAATAAACTTATGAGAGATACAAATACTGATTTTAAAGTTATTAAACGTTTAAAAAATGGAGAACTTTTGAGGATAGATATAATCGTTTTGGCTAGATTATGTGATTATTTTAACTGTTCAATAACTGATATTATTGAATACTATCCCAATCAAAAATAATACACAGCTATTAGTGTATTATTTTTTAAATAAACCAATTAGTATCTATTTCTTTAACCTCAACTTTTTCAATAAATGCACCTTGTGATTTTGCTAATAATTCACTTGCTTTTAATCTGTCATTTGTTTTAATATCGTCATTGTTCATCGTAATAGTCCAGAACTTAAATATATCTTCAAGACTAGCTGTTCTTTTTAAATCAAGTTCATTTATTCTAGGTTTTATAAAAATCTCTAGTTTTCTCAAGTTTTCATATCCTAATCTATCTAAGTTATTACCTTTATATCCAGCAAGCCTACAACTTTCGGTTGCGTTTCCAGTTTGAATATAATAATCAATAAACTTTTTTTGTTTTTCAGTTAATTTCATAATTAGCCTCCTTTTCTAATCATTCACAGTATAAGTAATAATACAATTATATAAAGGGATAATATCTTCCTTTACTATCCATTGTATATCAATTAAAGAATAATTTCTCTGATTAATGTATTCATCAAAGAAATTAATTACTCTTTGAAAATATTCACTTTCACATTCTCTTAATTCTTGCTTTATATTTTTAATTCTATAATACATTATTATAAACTCCTTATCTTGTTGGTAGTCGTTGGTATTGTTTCACTTGTTGGTAGTTGTTGCCAACGTTACCAACAACTTAACAACTTATTTTATATACTCAAAAGTATGTAATCTTTTACCTTTGTTCACGTATTCAGCTGGAGTAAACTTTATATGGTCGAATAACATAAGCATAGGAGCTAATTTATCAATTTCATTCCTTAGTTTTATTTCATTAGTTGAATAATTATATCCGTATAATTCTTTGTGTTTATCATTAATACTCCTAATAGTTCCACTCCAAGAGTTATTATTATCATCTAATAAGGTTTTAATAGTATCAACTAAAGTATTTCCAGTATAGCTATTTTTCATTTGTGTTTCTTCGTATTTATCCGCCGTAGAAATCATAGCCCATTTACAAGTATCTTTATCAAACTTTAGAATATAATCATTATATTCAACATCACGTCCTACAACTGACATATATGTTTCATCATCATTTCTATTTTTCTTATCTAGTACAAATGTAGTATCAACAGTCCCCGTAATTCCATTAGTTCCACTTACTTTCTCAAATGGGTCAGTAGTTATACCTTTTTTTAAATGATGTATAAGTATAATACACAAACCTTTTTCATCAGCTAACTTTTTAATCATACTTAGTTCTTTATAGTCGTGGCTATAAGCATTATTATTTTTACTTTCACTCCTAATCTTTTGGAGAGTGTCAATAATAATTACTTTTATATCCTTATGTTTAAACAAAAAGTTTTCAATTTGCTTAACAAAGCCGTTTTTTAAATCGTTACAACTTATAGCGTATATAAAATTATTAGGAGCTAACTTATCATCAAGTAGCTTATTCATACGCCCTTTTAATCTATTGTAACTATCTTCAAGTGCTAAATATAAACACCCAGCTTGTTTGGTTTTAAAGTTTAGAAATGGTGTGCCATTACATATTGATAAACATAAATCTAGGGCTAACCAACTCTTACCAAGCTTTGGAACACTACATATTAGATTTAACCCTTGTGGCAATATTTTATCAACATAATAAACTACTGGAGGCAAATCTTTTGTTTGTAATTCTATCGCCGAAATATATTCTAAATCTTGAGTTTTAATATCTTCCTCGCTTGCCATAGATATAGCTTTATTTATCGTCATTTCTTTGTAGTCCTCACGTTCCCATTTATTACGATATAATTTACTTGTTTTAAATATCCTATCTATTTGATTAAAGTCTTGTGAATAATGAGCTATTATACAAGCTAGTCCCATATCAGCGGAGCTATTATCATTATTATAAAGACTTATATCTCCCTCATCATAAAGTTTAATAAACTTATCATTTGATTTTCGTAATAGTTCTATTATTTCCTCATCAGTTTTTGAGGATATAGTAGTTTTACTTTTACTTGATAGTTTATTATTCCTAATCATATACTTTTCTAAAAAGACTAATAATTCTTTTGTTCTTTCACAAATAGGTTTATCATTTATAACATTGCCAGTAAAGGTAAAATATCTATTAGTTAAACTGTCCATATAACATTCAATTTGGTTATGCGGGTTTTTCAAATAATAAATATCATTTAGTTTCTTTTCGCCCCTACTATTAGTTATCGTTGGTACTTTAGTTAAATCAACAGTGAATAATAAATGATAACCATTACCGCTTGGGCTTAATTCAGTATAAGTATCCATTAAATTAATTATATCTTTGACCATTGGGTCATCATTATTTTTATGGTCTATGTCAATTCCGCATAAGCCATTTGTAAATATCACACCAATACCACTATATTTATTACGTGATTTATAAACGTTTTCATAAGTAGTCCAAGTGTGACTATAATCTTTATTAGTTCCAGTAGCTTGTCCGTTATAGGCAATAGGTACTTTAGTCTTTATATTGTCCTTAGTTAGTTTGTAGTTCCAATTTATCCATTGGTTTTTGTTTTTCAATTCTTCTATTGTCATAATCTTTTACCTCCTCTCCGTTTACTTCTTTTAAAAAGTTCTCATAAGCGGAGCGATTTTTTTCAATATAAGATAGTACGTCACTAACTAATATTTTTGACGCTATATTATCTATTTGTTGTTGAGTTAGTTCGATATTATCCATATATTATCGCTCCTTTCTTTAAATGGATAATATTAGTTTTGTTTTAGCTCATTTATAATAGCTATTATTTTGTCTTTTTCTTCTTGTGGTAATTCTACACGTAGTTTTTTTATAAACGTACTTTCAGCACAACCATAGGCTTGAGCAACTTCCCATATATAAACACGGTTTTCTTTCATAAGTTCTCGTATATCTTGATTAGCCATAAATTACACCTCCTTGATATATTGACAACATCAACATCTAATGATATAATTTGTTTGTCAATTACATAATATGATGTTTGCAAACAAAATTAAATACTTGCAAAATACTTGCAAAAATTAATGAAATAATTAGCAAACAAAGGAGAGTATAATATGCAATATAATTTAATAATAACTAATAATGATTTGATAGTTGAAATTGAAAAAAATAAACAAATAAAAATCACATCAACAAAAATTAATGTGAACGATTTTTTAAACAATTTATCTTTAGAAAACAAAATGATATTAACTAGATTTCAAGATGTATATATTTATATTACTGACGAATTATTACAAACGCCCAAAGTTGCTTGTGATATAGCTTTAAAAAGTAAAATGACATTTGATAGAAGAATACCACTTAATTTTATTAATAATTTTTATGACTTAGATATGTCCAGCGATACTGAGGATATAAAAAGAGCTATTACTAAATATAATAATGAAGAAAAAAAACATATTTATTATTGTGCTGACCAAAAAGATTTATGTGTTGCTATTTTATATCACTTTTTAAATAATGGTTATTATTTTAAAATATGTCAAAAATGTGGCTCAGCTTATTTAAGGAACGACAAAAGAAGTTTATATTGTGATAAATGTAAAATATTAAAAGAGGAAGAAAGAACAACAACTAAAAATGTAGAACAAAAAGAAAGAGCTAAATTACCATACAATATTATTATTAATAAAATAAGACAAAGATATTATAATGCGATAAATAAAGAAATTGACAATAAAATAATAACTATGTATGAAAATGATTTATTAAAGTTTAACGAATTAGTACATAAAAATAGACTAAGATTAAAACACGGAGATATAAGCGAAAATGATTTTTTAGAATTACTTGCCGATTTAGATAATAAGACGTCTATTATATTAAAAAAAGGTGGTGCTAGCCAATGAGTGAAAATGCTGTTATATATGCTAGATATAGTTCTCATAGTCAAAATGAACAGTCTATTGAGACACAAGTAGAAATATGCCAAAGCTATGCAAAAAAGAATAACTTAAATATTATTAAAGTATATAGAGATAAAGCTAAAACTGGTACAAATGATAATAGAGAGGCTTTTCAAAATATGCTTGCTGATAGTAGTAAAAAACTATTTAGGTATGTACTAGTATACAATTTATCTAGATTTGCTAGAAATAGTACCGAAAGTGTAATGAACGAATTAATCTTAAATAAAAATGGTGTATCAGTAGTGTCAGCAACCGAGAGTATCAATGGAGATGATGACGACCCAATAGCTTCACTTATGAAAAATATTATGCGTGGAGTTAATGAATATTATTCAAAAAATACAGCTAAAAACATTAAGGACGGTTTAAAAACTAACGCGAAAAAAGGTTTATCTATTGGTGGATATTCTTTGCCCTTAGGTTATAAATCGAATAGCGCAAAAGAAATAATTATTGATGAAGAAACGGCTCCTTATGTAAGAGAAATATTTAAAATGTATAAAAATAATTGTACTATGGCTGATATTGTTAGATATTTAAATATGAATAATATCAAAACATCAAGAGGAAATGCTTTTAATAAGAATAGTATTTTAAGAATTATCACAAACAAAAAATATATTGGTATATATACTTTTAAAGGAGAAGAAATGCCAGTGAGAATACCAAGTATAATTGATGAAAGAACATTTAATGAGGTACAAGATTTAATTAAGAGAAAACATATATCACATTCAAGAAAAAGTGATTATTTATTAACCGATAAGTTATACTGTGGTATGTGTGGAGCAAAAATGACTGGTGCTGTTGCAAAACATATATATCATTATTACAAGTGTGTTAATTCCAAAGGTACTACTAAAACTTGTAACAAACAAAAAGTGGATAGGGAATATATTGAAGATTTAGTAATAAAAGAAACAAAAAATCTATTAACAAAGGAAAATATTAAGATTATAGCTGATAAGGTTATGGAGTACATAGAAAAGGAAAAGGACACATCAGCTATTAAATCATTACAAAAATCTATAAAAAATTGTAAAAAGGAAATTGAAAACTTATTAACAAGCTTAAAGCAAGCTAATAATGATAGTATAAGAAATCTAATTTTAAATGAGATAAATAAAATTCAATTAAGACAAAAAGATTTAGAAACACAATTGCTTTTTGAGGAGGCAAATAATATGCCTATAAGTGCAACACAAATTAGATTTTATTTAACCGAATTAAAAAAAGGCAACGTAAAGGATATTGAATATAGAAGATTATTAATTGATACATTTATTCATAAAATATATTTATATGATGATAAAATGATAATAACTTTTACTACACAAAAAGAAATAAGTGTTAATTTTCCAAGTAGCGATGTCCTTTTAAGTTCGTTTGAGGGTGCAATAGCTCCACCATAGGAAAATTAGTCGAACTATAAAAAGTTCGTTTTTTTTATTAAATACATTTCATAGCAAACAAATGTATGCTATAATATTCTTGTAGATTTATAAAGGAGCAAACTTATGAAAAATAATATAATAAAAACTGAGATAGATGTTAAAAATAATAAAATAGGTATTATGAGAATTGTAGATGTTGATTATATATCCTTAACTGATCTAGCTAAATATTCTAATCCTGATAATCCTGCCAATGTAATAATACATTGGATGAGCAATAAAGGAACCTATGATTATATTGGCTTATGGGAACAATTAAATAACCCTAATTTTAATTTCACGGAATTCAGTGAAATTAAAATTAAAGAAGTAGGATATCCTTCATTTACTTTAAGCCCTAAAAGATGGATTCAAAAAACTAACGCTATTGGAATATATTCTAAAGGTGGTAAATATAGTATAGGTACATTTGCACATCCTGACATAGCATTTGAGTTTGCTAGTTGGCTAAGTCCAGAATTTAAATTATATGTAATTAAAGAATTTGAAAGATTAAAAAAGAATGAGTCATATCAAGAAAAAATAGAATGGCATGCCAATAGACTATTATCTAAATTAAATTATGTAGTTCATACTGATGCAATAAAAAAATATATAGTTCCTACTTTAACAGAACAACAAATTAAGTTTGTATATGCAAATGAAGCAGATGTATTAAATGTTGCATTGTTTGGTATGACTGCTAAAGAATGGAGAGATGATAATCCAAAACTTGCTAAAAATGGAAATATGAGGGATTATACAGATTTACTTCATCTAATTATTTTAAATAATTTAGAAAACACAAATGCAGAATTGATTAGAATGAATATAAAACAATCTGATAGACTTATTCAATTAAATGAATCAGCAAGAAATCAAATGGAAGCTTTAAGAAATAATAAGAATGTTAAGGAATTAGAAGTATTACAACAACAAGTAAATGAAGATAATAAATATTTAATTGAGAGTAAATAGAAGTGAAATTTCCAAATTTAAAAATATGGAATTATTTATAAAAATAGTGTATAATTAAATTAATGATTGATATAAATCAATCGTCTTTATGCGAAAGAGTTGTAAACTACTTCGTCGTTAGCACTATTGGCGAATATGTTCGAACTATTCAAACTTTAAATACATTTTCAGTTTGAAATATGGTTGATTTTTTTATGTAATAAAAATTCTCGCTAGTAATTTTAATATTTGTGTCAAAATACCTAGGGGTTAAATATTTTGTCATGATAAAATATTATTGAATTATTAATTGAATTTTGATACAATAAGGCCAAAATTACAGGTGATAACGTGAAAAATTTAGATGTTAAGTATTATTTATACCATGGAATAGTTGATTGGCAAAATTATAACAATGGCAAATTTAGACAAAATTTTTGTTTAGCCAAACTTGAAAGTGTCTTAAAATGTAGATATATTTATAGGCCATGTGATTTTAAAAAATATGGTATTACACATAACGATTGTGCTAATCCTTATACATATTATTTCACCTTTGTCGCATGTAATTCTGACAGTATTTATGCATCTAGATTCAAAAAAAATATAAAAGATGACAATGGATATGATGTTGCTACTTATTATGCAAAATTTGGTATTTTGCTTGCTCCAAAATTATTAGCTGAATTAGTAATAAGTGATGATACGTTTTGTGATAGAGAAATAGTAATAGAAGATAATATTTCTATAGACGAATATGGTGTTGCAATATATATTAATCCTTTGTATATAAACGCAGAAGTATGTGCAATTATAGCTGAACTGTTAAAAAAATATAATTATACTTTTAACATTATTAATATTCTCGATGGCAGTGTAATAAAATCGATTAATGAAGAACAAATAGTTCCCAAAACATTAAGTAAAAAGTTGTAAACATCTAAATTACTAACGCCAGATTGATTAATACTCGAATTTTTCGAGTTTATATACTAAAATGCACTATGATTGTGCAAAAAATGTCTAAAAAATGCAAAAATGCACAATATATCAAAAATACTGTGCATTTTTTGTTTGTTTTTACTATGGAATATGATAAAATTTTATCGGGGTGAAATAATATGAAACCATTTGAAGTAGACAAATTACCAATTCAATATACGATTGATAAAGAATTAATAAGTTTAATTTCAGAAGCTAATTTAAAATACGGAGAATACAAATCAAATTTAAAAAATAGTCAGTTTGAACTGAACCCCAAAAGTTGGACAGTTTATAAATAGTTTCTAATTAGAGGATTGTAACCTGTAATTTACGGGCGAC
>CAKOXI010000033.1 GCA_934130045.1 uncultured Bacilli bacterium
GCCGATGCAGTAACAGGCGCAAAAGAAAAATATATAAGTGAAGGATTTGTAGATTATATAGCAAAACCATTTAATAGGGAACAAATAAAAATAAAATTAGATAAAATATTTAAAAAAAATAATGAACCATTATTTAGTAATGAAATACCAAAAGAATTATTAGATATGAGTAAACAACCAAGTGAAATAGATTTAAGTTCATTAACTGAAAATAAATAAAATATTATAAAAATACTAGGTAATTTTACCTAGTATTTTTATCTGTTAATATATAGTTATATGCACGAAATGACTTTTTTTGCGTGTGAAATTAAATTGAATAAATTGTCAAAATATGGTAATATTTAATAGTACGTTCGTAAACTAAATGCGAATTATTTTTAGGAGTGAAGTAAATGGTAAATTTTATAATATGTGATGATAATCAAAAATTGTTAGAGGAACTAAAAAAAGTAATAAATAAAGCAATGATGAAAAATAATTATGAGTATAAAGTTCATTCATTCACCGATTATGATGAAGATTTTATGAAAATTACAGATGATAAAATGGCATGTAAAATTTATATTTTAGATGTTGAGGTTCCATCACAATCAGGAATTAATGTAGCTAGAAAAATTAGAGACAAAGATGTTGATAGTGTTATAATTTTTTTGACTTCTCACAATGAAGTTGGATCTATATTATTAAAAGAAGAAATTATGTTTTTAACATTCATTTGTAAATATGATGATGCAGAGAAAAGATTAATTTCTGCAATAGGCAAAGCTTTGGAAATGGTTGGTAAGAAAAATGCAATTAGGTTTGAAGATCAAAGCGCTGTTTATACATTGCCAGTAAGAGACATAATTTATATTTATACAGATACATTAGAAAGAAAATTGATTATCAAAACAGATTATGCTAGTTTTAAAGTTTCTAAAACATTATTAGAAATGGATAAAGTATTACCTGATAATTTTGTACATTCTCATAGAGCATGTATTGTGAACAAAGATAGAATTAAATTAATTGATAAAAGAAATAATTTAATAATATTTGATAATGATGATAAAGTTGAGTTATTATCAAAGAATTTTAGAAAGGGATTGATTTAATGTGGGAGTGGATTTAACAACAATCACAATTAGTTCAATGATTTTATCACTTGCAATTATTTATGTTATGTTTAAAATATTGGATATTAATTTTTTTAATTATAGTGTAGAAAAGATGATATTAGGATATGGACTAATGATTATTTATCTTACTTTAAGTTATAATAGTACCATGCTTTTTTTACGATATTTATCATTTATATTTGTATTAACTATTATATTTTTTCTAATATTAAAGAATAACACAAAGGAAATATTTGTTGCTAGTTTTTTAACTTTTATTTTAATAATAATATCTGAATTTATTTTTACTGCAATAATAATTGGAATATTAAAACTGAAGATAGAAACCTTTTTCGGAATGATAATATCCAACTTTAGCATTGGGATTATTATGGTAGTTTTAACGAGTATTAAACCTATCCTAAAACTATTTCATATTATTTCAAATAAATTAGTATCTTCAAGTAGATATTATGTTATTAGCATTATTATCGCTGTAGCATTATCGGCTAGTATAATTGTTTATATAAATTATTTTGATATATCTGCTGCGTTAAGATTTGTTTTAAGCATAATTGCTGTAATGGTTTATACATTTATTACGACAACATTATTTATAGAGAAAAATCAAAATGATAAAATGCAATATGAATACGAATCAGCTTTAAATAATCTAAAAGAATATGAAAGAATTTTAGATATTCAAAAAGTTTCAAATCATGAAAATAAAAATCAATTGTTAGTTATAAAAAGTATGATAAGTAAACGAAATAAAAAGGCAATAGAATATATTGATAGTGTTTTATTGGAAAAGAAAGAAGATGACGAAGATTTTCTATATAAAACTAATACTATACCTTCTGGTGGATTGCGCGGATTAATATATTACAAATTATTGCTAATGAAAGAAAAAGATATAAATATTGATTTATCTATACCATTAAATATTAGAAAAGTTGATTTAGAAAAATTTGGTGTAAATTTTAATAGAGATTTGTGTAAGATTTTAGGTGTAATTTTAGATAATGCCATTCAAGCAGTTTCTGAATTAAATGAAAAAAATATAGAAATAAATTTTATTTTCAATGATGAAAAATTAATAATTAGTGTATCAAATAATTATGAGGGAAGCATCGATTTAAGCATGGTCGATAAAATGAAATATACAACAAAAGGTTCAGGACATGGCTACGGATTGACTCTATTAAAGCAATTAGTTGATAAAAACGATTTAATAACAAATGAAAGATACATATGTGGTAAAAGTTTTGTTCAAAAAATAATTATTACAATAAAAAACAGTGATTAAAAATTTTAATCACTATTTTTTATTATTTAATTAAAGCTTTAGGGCATTCTGGTTCATCAACAACTAGAACAACACATGCACTACTTCCTAATGAAGCAACAAATCCTGCAACAGAAGCAACCATAGAAGAAATAAAACTAAACATACTAACACCTCTTCCCTTTTTATTCTATGTTTAAATATAAATTTAAACCAAACTTAAATATATTGTTTATAATTATTATAAGGTAATTTAAAAATCTTATATACCGTAGGCGATATCATAAAACATTGAAGAATTATTGATATCAATATTGAACTTGCTAAAAATTGATTTTTAATAAATAAAGATATACAAGTCATAACTACTGTAATGATGCAAGATAATATTTTATAAACAAGTCTTCTTTTTTTATTTATTATAGGTCTTTTATATGTATCTGCAGGTGCATTCTTAAACATGAAGAAAAGCCCTATTATACCCATTATTAATTTATAATTTGTAGGTATAACTAAAATTGTACATATGTAAGGTAATATAATAAATATTAATAAGGATGATATTAAACAAATCCAGCTTTTAGTAGCATGTAATCCAAATGATGGTAATCTTACTAAATTATAGAATAGTAGAAAAATAATAGTTTGTTTTAATAAACCTAATAAGAATGCTGCAAGTAAAATTATTACCATTTTTGTTATAAGTATATATATTGATTCTAAACCATATTTTATAATGCTTAACTTTTCATCATCAAAATTATTATAGCGTTTGATGAAATTAAGCTGTTTGTTTATTACTGCATTTCTCATACATCATCTCCTTACACTAATAATGTAACATTTAATTGTGTATATCAAAATTCGACAAAAATTGCATTTTTTAATAGTGAGTAAACTTAAAAAAATAATCATATAATTAACGAAAATGTTGCTTCATTCATATTTTTTAACATTTCAAACATATATAATAACTTTTCCTACCAAATTTTGCTAAAATTGAATATATCGACTTGCTTGAATATTAAAAAAAATGTCGTTTTTTGATGGATAACTTTTGTTGTAATATAAGGGTTAAGTGAGGTATATTTATATTGTAAGCGAATTTTACAAGAAGGAGGATTTAAAATGAAAGGTAAAGTAAAATGGTTTAATAATGAAAAGGGGTTTGGATTTATAGAATATAAAGATAATGAAGATATTTTTGTACATTATAGTGCGATTTTATCAGAGGGATATAAAACTTTAGTAGAAGGACAATATGTTGAATTTGAATTAGTAAGAACAGATAAAGGACTACAAGCGAAAAATGTTGTAGAAATCAAGACTGCTTTGGTGTAAAAGTAGTTTTTTTGTCTAAATCACATGAAAATAACATAATTTAACATAGTTATAAATAATATTTTGTGTTATAATTACTATAGGAGGATGATATTATGAAATTTAATATTAGAGGACAAAAAATTGAAATAACAGATTCAATAAGAGAATATTGTGAAAAAAGAATAGGAAAATTAGAAAAATATTTATCTAACAAAGATACAAATGTGAATATTCTAATAAAAGTAAAAGGTCATGAACAAACAGTAGAAGTAACAGTGCCAATTACAAAAATGGTATTAAGAGCAGAGGAATCAAGTAAAGATCTATATACAGCTATAGATTTAGTTAGTGAAAAACTTGAAAGACAGATTAGAAAGAATAAAACAAGAATAATTGCAAGAAAAAATAAGACAAATGATATTGATATAAATGTTGATTTTGATAATGGAGAAGTCGAGGAAGAAAAAAATAAAATTGTAAAAAGAAAACAATTTGATGCAAAGCCTATGAATGAAGAAGAAGCTATTTTACAAATGAATATGTTAGGACATGAATTCTTTGTGTATAAAGATTCTGAAACAGGATTTACATGTATTATGTATAAAAGAAAAGATGGCGATTTAGGAATTATTGAAACAAAATAGTTCCTTTTTTGTGATTAATGCAAAAAAAACTATTAATTATGTATAATTTTTGATAAAATAATGTTTAGGAGCGTGATTAGATGAAGTTATTTAAAAAAATTTTTGATCATGAGTATAAAGAGTTAGAAAGATTTAGCAAAATAGCAAATCAAATAATTGATTTGGATTCTAAATATTCTAAAATGAAAGATGATGAGTTAAAAAATCAAACTAATATTTTTAAAGAAAGATTAGCTAGTGGTGAAACACTTGATGATATATTAGTTGAAGCTTTTGCAACAGTTAGAGAAGTTGCATATCGTGTTTTAGGTGAAAAACCATTTTATTCACAACTTTTAGGTGGTATTGCAATTCATGAAGGTAATATTGCAGAATTAAAAACTGGAGAGGGAAAAACTTTAACAACAACATTACCTGCTTATTTAAATGCTCTAGAAGGAAAAGGTGTTCATGTTATAACTGTAAATGAATACTTAACGGAAAGAAATGCAGAGTGGATGGGTGGAATTTATAGTTTCTTAGGACTTACTGTTGGTGTTAATAAACATGATTTATCACCAAAAGAAAAAAAAGCTGCGTTTGATTGTGATATTACATATACTACAAATAATGAAATAGGATTTGATTACTTACGTGATAACATGGTTGTTAAAGCTGAAAATCGTGTTTGTAGAGGATTAAACTATGCGATTATTGATGAGGTAGACTCTATTTTAATTGATGAGGCTAGAACTCCATTAATTATTTCTGGAGGTTCTATGCAATCTGCAAATTTATATATTCAAGCAGATAATTTTGTAAAACATTTAAAAGAAAATGATGGTTATGTTTATGATGAAAAAACAAAATCAGTAATATTAGATGAAAAAGGTGTATCAGAAGCAGAAAAGAATTTTAATATTTCAAATCTATATGATATTCAAAATACAAATTTAGTTCATTATATAAATCAAGCTTTAAAAGCTAATTATAGTATGAAAAAAGATATAGATTACGTAGTTGCAAATGGTAAGGTTGTTATAGTTGACCAATTTACTGGACGTTTAATGCAAGGTAGAACATACTCTGATGGCTTGCATCAAGCAATAGAGGCAAAAGAGGGGGTTGCTATACAACAGGAAACAAAAACTCTAGCAACTATTACATTCCAAAATTTATTTAGAATGTATAATAAATTATCAGGTATGACAGGAACTGCTAAAACAGAAGAAGAAGAATTTAGGGATATATATAATATGTATGTTATTTGTATTCCTACTAATAAACCTGTAATAAGAGAGGATTGTAAAGATTTAATTTTTGCAACAAAAGATGGTAAATATAAGGCAATTGTTAGAGAAATAAAAGAAAGATATGAAAAAGGACAGCCAGTACTTGTTGGTACTATTGCAGTTGAAACAAGTGAATTAATAAGTAAAATGCTCACAAAAATTCATATTCCACATGAAGTATTAAATGCTAAAAATAATGCTAGAGAAGCTGAAATTATTGCAAAAGCTGGAGAAAAAAAAGCAGTAACCATTGCAACTAATATGGCTGGACGTGGTACAGATATAAAATTAGGCGAAGGTGTAAAAGAATTAGGCGGTTTGTGTGTTATTGGTACAGAACGACATGAATCAAGAAGAATTGATAACCAATTAAGAGGACGTGCTGGAAGACAAGGAGATCCAGGTTTAACACAATTCTGTGTATCATTTGAAGATGAACTTATGGTAAGATTTGGTACTGATAGAGTTAAACCAATGCTTCAAAGATTAGGATTTGATGGTGAAGCATCAATACATAACAAAATGTTATCAAGTTCAATTGAAACAGCACAAAAAAGGGTTGAAGGAAATAACTTCGATGTACGTAAACAATTATTACAGTATGATGATGTAATTAATCAACAAAGAAAAATTATTTATGAAAAAAGAAATATAATTCTTGATAGTGAATCAATACATGATGTTATATTGGAAAGCTTCAAAAACTTTGTTGCTGATTTGGTTTATGCACATGTTAATGAAGAAAATAAATTTGTTGGAAACAGTTTAGATGAAATGCTAGAATCAATTAATGAACAATTTTTGAAAATAGATATTTCAAAAGAAGGATTAAATTCTAAGAATATTGATGAAGTAATAGAATACATATATGGGCGATTAGTTGATGAATATGAACAAAAAATTAAGGAAGTACCAGAAGAAATAACAAGAGAATTTGAAAAAGCTATTGCATTAAGAGTGATTGATATGCATTGGATGGAACATATTAATACAATGTCGCATCTAAGAGAAGGTATTCACTTAAGAGGATATGCACAGGAAAATCCATTACGTGCTTATACTAAAGAGGGATATGATTTATTTGATCAGTTATTAATGACTATTGATAGAGAAACAACTGTTTATTTAATGAAAGCTGAAATTAGACAAAATGTTGAAAGAAAACAGGTTATAAAAGGTGAAGCAGTAACTGATAAAACAAAAGAAAAAAAATCAACACCTAAGAGAGTTAATAAGGTTGGAAGAAATGAATTATGTCCTTGTGGCAGTGGAAAGAAATACAAACAATGTTGTGGAAAGTAAGCTAAAATAAAGAAAAATTGAAAATTTAAAAAGTATTAGGTTGGTTCGAGTTTTATAACTTGTCCACAAAATATTGAGAATTTGTTGTAAAATAAAGGTGTGAACAATGATTATATTTTTTCACACCTTTTAAAATATAAATTTAAAAGAGAAAAAAATATTGAAAAAAATTTTAGTTACAGCGAAAATAATCGTTAAGAAAAATAAAGTAGAAATACTAAGATTTGAAAATATCAAATAATATTTAGTTTGATTATTACAGTTTATGGAAATAAATTTATCGACTATAAGGTTAATATTTCATAATTAAGTAATATTATTGCAAGATAACTGACTAAATAAATATACAAAAGGTTCACAGTTTTATGTGAACCTTTTATATATTATAACTTTTAATAACTATATTAACATCAGTAAACTTAATATTATTAGAAGTTGTATCACCAGTTAATTCTGTTCTAATTTGTAGTTCGGCTGGACCTATTATATCAACAAAATTGGTTTCAGAAAAATCCATATCTGGTGTGTTGCCCTTATCAAGGATAAAACTTAAATCAGTAACTTTTTCACTAGTTGTAACATTATAAAGATAAAAACTTCCTCCAGTATCACTACTAACACCTGAAATTCTTCCACAAAGGGTAATTTCACAAATGCAAGTTCTTTTTACATTAATACTTTTTCCACCACCACCAGCTATTTCAAAAACATTATTAGTACCAGGAATCAGTCTAGTATTACCAATTGTCATTGTGGTCGCAGTTTGTGCATTCATCAAACTTGCAAATGCGATTGCATCATATGAAGCAGGACCAGGATTTCCAGTTGGACCAGCTGGACCAGTATCTCCTTTATCACCCTTAGGACCAGTTGGACCAATGTCGCCTTTATCTCCTTTAGAACCATTATTTCCGGCTAGTCCTTGTGGACCAATATCACCTTTAGGTCCTATAGGTCCCATTGGACCAACATCACCCTTAGGACCTTTAATATTACCTACATTATCCCAACTATTATTTTCTGTATTCCATATATAAAGTATTCCTTCAATTATATAACAATCACCGCTATTACCAGTAGGGTGTTTGTTAATTAACTCTTCATAGCTATTATAATCACCTTTTATTTGTAATCCATCACCTTTAGGTCCAGTAGGACCAGTTGGACCTATAACACTATTAAATTGAACAGGTTGATAAATACCTATTTCATGTAAACGTTTTTTTATTTTTTGATTTTCCATTATACGTGCAATTTTATCATCAAAATTAATAATTATCACCTCAAAATTCATATTAATACTAAAAGTAATAAAAAAATAAGCATTACTTCAGTTAATATATAATATGGTGAAATAATTTTATTAACAACTTAATTTAACTATAAAAGTTATTTATATAACTAAATAAAATAATCATTTATATTGCTAATAATTGTAGTGATATGTTATAATTAAGCTGAATAGAGATTACATTCATAAATTATATTATCTGATGGATGTATTGTAAAAAGTAGGTGTAAAATATGAAAGATATGATATATGAACAAGCAAAAAATTTCAAAAAAAAATATCCAATGACAATTTGTTGGAGACTTAAAGCTCATTGTAAAGTCATTGAAAAACACTTAAATAGCGATGAAGAAATAAAATATGTTTTTGCTGCTCAAAAAAATAATAACCCATTAGATATTATAACAACATATGTAATTGCAATAACAAATAAAAGAATTTTATTGGGTGAAAAACGACTTTTAATTGGATATATGTTTACAGCTATTACACCAGACATGTTTAATGATTTAAAGGTGCAAACTGGACTTGTATGGGGTAGAGTTTATATTGATACAATAAAAGAATTTATTGAACTATCAAATATAGACAAAAATGCTTTACCTGAAATTGAAACAAATGTTGTAAGTTATGTTATGGAAGAAAAAAAGAAATATGGACTAAAAAATTCTGAACAAATAGTTAAATAATATTGGAGGTAATAATTTGAAAAGGATTTTGCAAATACTTATAGTTTTATTTGTACTTTATTATGTAGTTCAATTTATTTTTTCATTTTTCGATAAAGGTTATAATGAAATTTATTATATAGAAAGTGATAATCAAAAATTTGAAATAAATGAATCATATATTTCAAATCAAAAAAATGAAAAAAACAGCTATTATATTGAAATAAATGTTGATAACAAATTATTTAATTTTAGATTGTATGATAATTTGAAAAAAACAAAAAAAATAGTAAAAAAAATTAGCTATGTAAAAGGAAACGAATATTCATGTTTATTGCCGATTTTTGATGATGGTAAAATTTTAACAGATGCATTATGTATAAAAAATGATTATAAAATATATTATAACAATATAGTTGGTCAAGATGAAATTATTGACAATTATATGAATGAAATAAGTGAGTATAACATTGATGACTTTAAAGATGATGCCGAAGTTACAAATGTTAAAAATAATATAAAAATATATGATAATATAAAAGATAATTTATATTTTGGCTTAACAAGTTATAAAGGTTTATATAATATTAATTATAGAATTACAAATAAAATAACTGAAGTAGATATATTTAATAATGATGTTTATAATCCTACTATTAGCACCCAAATAAACCAATACTATATAGTTGCAGACTATAATAGCACTTATGAATTTACTAAATTTTATTTAATAAATTTAACTACAAAAGATTATGAAACTATAGAAAGCAAGCATAAAATATCCATTGATAATAGTTATATTCAAGGCGTTGTCGAAAATAGTGTGTACTTGATTGATAAAAAAAATTTAAAACAATATGAAATAGATATAAAATCAAAAAAAGTGATAGAAATAGATGATTCTCAATCAAAAATTAAATACTATAATAATGGTATATGGGAAAATAGAAATATGATGGACGCAATAAATAATAACTTATTATTTGATGTAAATGGTGCTGATATTTCTTTATTTGAAAATTCATTTGATAAAGTAGAAAAAATAGGTGGGGAAGTTTCTGGATTTTATTTACTATATAAATATAACAATGGTTCATATGATGTTTATAAATCATATACACAAAAACCAAATGAAATTATCCATATTTTTACAACTACAAATAAAGAAAATGTTGTATGTGTAAATAATTATATAATATATACTTATAATAATACTGTATATATTTATGAAAATAATAAAGGTATAAAAAAATTACTAATATATGATGAACTAAATTATAATAAAAATATCAATGTGTTTGCTTATTACAAGTAATAAATTTTATAATAAAAAATAAAAAAACTTTAAAAATATTGAAAAAAAGTTTTTTTTTGGCTATAATCCTGACTTTGACAGTTGTTGAACAGAAAAAACTCCAAATCCCTTATATTTAAAGGCTTAATGGAGTTTTA
>CAKOXI010000034.1 GCA_934130045.1 uncultured Bacilli bacterium
TTTATTCTTTCTTCATAATTTAATTTTGACATATAAAAACCTCGTTTCTATGTCCAAGAAACGGGGTTCATATCATTATTTATCTAATTTTTTATGTAATATTTGAAAAAGTTTTTCATGTTCAACTGTGCATGGCACGTATTCAGGATCATTATTTTTGAATATTTGTTCTAAATACTCATAATATACATATTTAATATCTGTTAATTCAGAGAATTGTAACTTTGTATTTTCAACATCAAGATCAATTTTGACTAAAAACACGTCATCAATTACATGAAGTAAATGTTCCTTATAAGGTTGATTTCTGTTTAATGTAAAAAGATACTCTATTTCTTCATCTTTTATAAATTGACCTAATTCTTCCTTTAATTCCCTTTTAACTGCATCAATACTTGATTCTCCACTCCTAACATGTCCTGCTACAGAAATTGCCCATAAATTTGGAAATGTTTCTTTTTTAGGATGCCTCTTTTGAACCAAAATTTCATTTTTACTATTTATAATCCAAACATGCACAGTTTTGTGATAATAACCATTTTCATATACTTCTTTTTTTGTTTTAATCATTCCTGTTTTATTACCATTTTTATCTAAAACATCTAAGTATTCCATCATTCACCTCGAGTAAAATTATAATTGTTTATCTTTCTATTCCATATAAATTGGATAATTTATTATATATATCGGGTTCTACTTTATTTAGTGTATTTATTGTTAATTCTAATGATTTTTTGTATTCACCTTTATTAAATAAATTTTCAGAAACCGTAAGACGATTGTTTAAATCTTCTGTATTACTACGATATCTATTACCATAAACAATAGCCATTTCTGCAAATTTTGCAGTTTTGATTAATTCTTTTGTTCTACCATAAATTTTTAAAACTAAATCACGGGCAGTATCTACTCTTGTATTTAAAACATCTATTGTTATTGGTTTTTTAGATAATTCTCGCATTATTTCCTTAACAGCTGACTGAGCTTCTCTTAATTCAACAAAATATGATTTTGGTATAACAGGTAAATTATATTGTCGTAAGTAATTTTTAGAGTCTTTTAAAATGTTAGTAATTTCATCTAATTGTTCTCTTGCTCTTACTTCATCTTCTCGCATACTACCTAATTCATTTAATACAGCATCTAGTCTATTTTCTATATCAACAAGTCTCTTGATTAAAGTT
This sequence comes from uncultured Bacilli bacterium, assembly GCA_934130045.1. Taxonomy (GTDB): domain Bacteria; phylum Bacillota_I; class Bacilli_A; order RF39; family UBA660; genus CAJLIR01. The sequence goes on from CAKOXI010000034.1 coordinate 1,185, forward strand.
TCTATTTCTTTAGTTAATTTAGAATAAGCGAATGTATTATTATTTGTATGGCTTATAAGTGTATTATAATCATCACTTAATAAATCAAAATCAGCCTTTATATTATTTAATTCTTCAACATTTTCATCAGATAAGTTATACAAATTTTTAACATTATCTATTGAATCAAATATTTCGCGCAATAAATTTCCAATTTTATTTATCTTATTCTCTAATTTTTCTTTTGCTTCATCATATACATTTTTTGTTACTTTTTCTTTTTCAAAATCATTAAATAATGATTCAAAGTATTCATGCAAAACTTTTAATTCTAATAAACTATCTTGAATATCCAATTCTTTAGCCCTAGATAAAATACTATCTATTTTTTTGTATGCTTCATCTATATTATATTCTATATTTAAATAATCAAGTGGAAATCCTTTAGCAGATAATTTTTTATATGTCTCACCTATTTCAACAATTTTTTTAGGTAAAATACTTGTTGCTAATAAAACAATTGATGGCAATTCTAAAACTACAATTTCCATGTGTTTCAACATATCATCTATTGAACTTACTAATTCACTGATTTCTGTATAATCATTATTTTCCATTAGTAATTCAAATTTTTCAAAACTTTTAGCAATAATTTCAAATTGTTTAAATGTGCATTCTGCATATTCTCCGTAACTTTCTTTTTCATTATTAAATTTTTGGTATATTTCACGGTATTTTGCTTTTAATTTAGTAATAATTGCTCTATTTTTTTCCTCACTGTTTGTTATATCTTTTATTTCATTAAGAAGAAATTCTGAATTAGTTCTTACCTTATAAATTTCCATTTCCAATTTTGCAATTTTATACATAGTTGCTTTATGATCTAATTGAGATAATGAATATTCAGTTTCAATTATCATATCAGTTATTTTAGGAATTTGAACATTTTTAATATTTTCAAGTCTTTCCTTCCAATCATTATACATAACTTCCATTTTCTCATTTTTTAAATATGATTCTACTTTTGCAAGTTCTGGAATTATTGGAGTACTATCCAAAACATTTTTTTCAACTTCTAATTTATCTATCAAATCTTTCATTTTTTTATTTTTTGAATTTTGTAATATATTTAAAACAACGACAATAAGGATTATAGCAATAATAACTAATGTAATAATTGTTAAAGCCACACTATCCATACTACCACCTCTATTATATATAATATCATACTTTTTTGTTTTTTTTGCATTTTTTTTACATTTTTTGACTTTTTTATGTTTTTATAATCATATCAATTGTAATTTTGTATTGACTTATAAGGATAAACATACTATAATATTGATTGCGTATTCATCTAGCAGCATGTTTTGAAAATTGTAATGTGTTTATTACCTTTAGGGGTTATTGGTACCTTTTGCTGCAAAGCGAAAATATTAAAATAAACACCCTATGATTTGGCAAAATAAAAGTTTGATGGTAAGCATATTAATATATGAGAGGAGAAAAGATTATGGCAAGATATACTGGACCTATGTATAGAAAATCAAGAAGACTTGGATTTTCAGTATTAGAAACTGGTAAAGAATTAGCTAAAAAACCTACTGTTCCAGGACAACATGGTACAAGTAGAGGAAAAAAATTATCTAACTACGGAGCTCAATTACAAGAAAAACAAAAAGTTAGATTTATGTATGGTTTAACTGAAAAACAATTCAGAAAAACATTTGAAGAAGCAGGAAAATTAAAAGGAGTTCATGGTGAAGATTTCTTAAAATTACTAGAAAGTCGTTTAGATAATTTAGTATATAGAATCGGTTTTTCTACTACAAGAAAAGGTGCTAGACAATTAGTAAATCATGGACATATTACTGTAAATGGTAAAAAAGTTAATATTCCATCATACAGATGTAAACCTGGTGATGTTATTGCAGTTAAAGATAATGCTAAAGATTTAGTTATTATTAAATCATCACTAGAAGCAATTAATAATCATGTTGAATTTATAACTTATGATGAAAATAAAATGGCTGGTACTTACGTAAGATATCCAGAACGTAGTGAGTTAAATGCTGATATTAATGAATCATTCATAGTTGAATTCTATAATAGATAAAATCAGAAAAATTTTTCTGATTTTTTTTGTTTTAAAATTCGACATAATGTGATAAAATGATTATATATTAGGAGGGATATTTTTGAAAAGAGCATTTGGTATAATATGTATAATAATTTTACTATTACCATATTTCTATATTCCTAGTTTAAATGTATCAGGAAAAACTTTAGGTGATTTAAGAAAAGAATTAGAATCAACAATTCAAGATTTACAAAATACTAATAATGAAAAAAATTTAACACAAGAACAAATCAATACTGCAAAGCAAAATATTATCTCAATAAATAATACAATTTCTGAAATAAATGGGCAAATAATTCAATTAACAAGTGAAATTGAAGAATTAAATACCCAAATAAAAACTAAAGATGAAGAAATAAAAAAAATAGTTAATTTTTTACAAATTGCTAATGGTGAATCAGCTTACCTAGAATATACATTTGGAGCTAAAGATTTTACAGATTTTATATATAGAGCTGCGGTATCTGAGCAACTTGCTAATTATAATAATAAACTTATTGATGAATATAATGGACTAATTTCTGAAAAGGAGGAAAAGCAAACTTCTTTAAATACCGAAAAACAAAATCTTGCTAATAAACAAATTGAATTAGAAGGCGAGATTGAAAAATTAGGTAATAAAATTAATGAACTTGAATCTGAATCACTTGATTTAAGTGATTCTATCGAAACACAAAAAGAAATTATTAAAATGTATGAAGAAAAAGGCTGTAAAGATGATGAGCAAACAAATTCATGTGGTAGAGATGCATTGCCACCTGATACAGCATTTTGGAGACCACTTACCCATGGATATATTAGCAGTAATTATGGCTATAGAACATATTGGATTAATGGCGGATATAAAAGTGATTTCCATGCTGGTGTTGATACTGGAGTTGATGGCGGTACCCCAATATATGCAACTGCAAACGGAACAGTAGCATCAATTACTAGATATGCATCATGTGGTGGAAACTATGTTTATATACATCATTTAGTTAACGGTAAATATTATACAAGTCTTTATATGCATATGAGGGATATATACGTTAATGTTGGAGATACAGTAACTAAAAATACCGTTATCGGTACAGTTGGTGGAAACCCTTATATCGAATATTGGGACTCTTGTTCTACTGGATCACACTTACATTTTACAATGTTCTATGGACGAGTCGGTGTTGACTACTATGCTTGGGGAAGTAGCTACTATGCTAATAGAGTTGACCCAAGAGTACTTGTAAATTTTCCAGCTTTAGGCAGTAGTTTTTCTGATAGATTATCTAAATATTAGTAAAAAAAATATATTTGAAAAATCAAATATATTTTTTTATTATATAAATTTACCTATATAATATTTTTTCTTTCCACGTCTAATTACTAATATATTTTCTTCAATTGCTTTTGTTTTAGTAATAATTTCTGATTCATCTAAATATTTATCACTATTTATAGTAATTGAACCTGCAGTAATAAATTCTCTAGCTTCTCTTTTACTAGTTGCTATTTTATTATTTACGAGTAAATCAATTAATGGTAATTCTTCTTTTATTTCAAAATTTGGAACATCTTTAAATCCATCATTTATTTCATCTAAACTTAAATTTTTAATATTACCACTAAATAATGCTTCACTTATTTTAACTGCCTTATTATATTCTTCTTCACCGTGTAAAAAAGTTATCACCTCATGAGCCAAAGTTTTTTGAGCAATTCTCTTTTCAGGCATTTTATTATGTTCTAATTCTATATTTTCTATTTCTTCCTTTGTTAAAAAAGTTAATTTTTTCAAATAATCAATAACACATAAATCACTAGAATTAATTAAATATTGATATAGTTCATATGATGATGTTTTATTTTTATCAAGCCATAAAGCATTACCTTCCGTTTTACCAAATTTTAATCCGTTTGCATCTAAAACTAAAGGCATTGTCATACCATATAATTCAGTATCTATTTTTTTTCTAGCAAGTTCAATACCTGTTGTAATGTTTCCCCATTGATCAGATCCTGCAACTTCTAATGTAACACCATATTTTTCATATAAATGAACAAAATCTAATCCTTGTAAAATTGTATAGGCAAATTCACAAAATGTTATTCCACTTTCAAGTCTTCTATTAATAATATCTTTATCAAGCATATAATTTACATTTATATATTTACCATAATCTCTTAAAAAATCGATTGTATTTATATCTTTAATCCAATCATAATTATTTACAACCTCAAAACCAAAAATTTCTTTAGCTTGCTTAGTTAAACTTTCTACATTTTTTAAAACCTGTTCTTTAGTTATCATTTGTCTTTCACTAGATGGTTTAGGATCTCCAATAAGTCCTGTTGCCCCACCTATTAAAAGAATTGGCTTATGTCCAGCACGTGATAAACGATTAGCAATTAAAAAACTTGAAAAATGACCTATATGCATAGAATCAGCTGTTGGATCTGTTCCGATATAAAAAGTTAATTTTTCATTATTTAGTTTATTTTCAAGCTCAGGACTACTTATATCTTTAATTAATCCTCTCCACTTTAAATCTTCAAACAAAGTCATATTACTCCTCCTCACATTTACAATTTTTATTGTTACAGCTATTCATTATTTCAATACCACTGCTAGTACCTAATCTAGTTGCACCTGCTTCAATAAAGCTAGTAGCATCACTATAGTTTTTTATTCCACCACTTGCTTTAACTTCTAAATAATCCATTTTATGTTCATTTATTATTTTCATATCTTCTAGTGAAACACCTCTAGTACCGAATCCTGTTGAAGTTTTAATAAAATTTACAAATGTTTCATTACAAATTTCAGTCATTTTAGCAATTTCTTCTTCAGTTAAATAACACGTTTCAATTATTATTTTTAAAATTTTACCATCAATTGAATCACGTATTGTTTCTATTTCTTTTTTTACATAATCATACTTTTTATCCTTTAATGCACCAATATTAATAACCATATCAATTTCATCTGCACCATTTTGAATAGCGTTTATTGCTTCAAATTCTTTTACATCTGTTGTATTTTGACCTAACGGAAAACCTATAACCGTACAAACAGCTATATTAGTATCCTTTAATAGTTCACTAGCTAATTTGACATAATATGGATTAACACAAACGGATGCAAATCCATATTCTACCGCCTCATTACATAATTTTTCAATATTTTCTTTTGTTGTATATGGTTTTAAATTTGTATGATCAATATATTTGTTTAGTTCCATAAAAATTCCTCCTTAATTAAAAAAAATCTCTACTATATAAGGGCGAATTATCGCGGTACCACCTTATTTCATAAAGATTTTATGCACTTTAACTTTTATCGCAAGTTTACGTTTTAGCTCCAAATATGTAATTCATTATTTACTCTTGTCTAATTTGCATCAACCATTAGATTTCTAAGTTCAATTATAAATAACTACTTATTATTATTCAACACTAAATATTTTTAACATAATTATGATTTATTCTATTTGCTATAATTAATATTTCGTTTAATCAAATAAATCACTATAAATATAACATATAAAATAAGTTCAGTCAATTTTATTATATGAAATTAACAAAAAAATTATTTTATTCTTCTATCCATAAGCTCTACTGTTCTATTTAAATCAGAATTTAATTTTTTATAAAGTTTTGGATATTTCTTAATTTCATTAATAATATCCATATCTACTTTTGATAATCTTCTTAAATAAGATTCATCATCTTCACAAACAACATCAAAATCTCTACCAAGAAGATAATCTGGTGTCATATTTAAAATATCAATTATTTTTAGAAAAGTTTCCATTGTTGGAGTTCTAGTTCCATTTTCATATCCACATACTGAAACTTTTGTTACTCCTAGCAAATCTCCTAATTCTTGTTGAGACATTCCTCTTTTTAATCGTTCTTCTTTTATTCTATTTCCTACTATCATACAACTTCCTCCATTATCCATTTGTTAACTTTATTATAACAATATAAGATTTACTTTTGTATATAATTAATTAAAAATTAACAAATTACTTGAAATTAATTAATTGTTAACGTATAATTATTGTAGGTGGTGGATTTATATGAATAATTTAAAATTAATTAGGATTAAAAATGGCTTTAGTTTAAGTCAAATGGCTCAGTTTTTAAATATAAGTAAAACATACTACTGGCAACTTGAAAATAATTCAAGACGCATATCTTATGAAATGGCAATAAAAATATCCAATATATTTAAAAAGAAACCAGATGATATATTTTATAAGGAATTTGTTCAAAAATTAGGCATAGAAAAAGAGTAAATTAATTACTCTTTATTTTAATGCATTGATTAAATCAGCTTTTTTCATAGAAGAAATACCTTCAATACCTTTTTCCTTAGCCATTTCTTTTAATTCAGCTACAGTTAATTTTGATAAATCTGTACTTTCAGCTTTTTCTAAATCCTTTTTTACTTCTTTTGTTTCTACCTTTGCAGTAGATTTTTTAGTAATAGTTTTACCAGCTAATGCACTATTTGCTATTTCAACTAAATTTGTAAATGCTTCTTTGTTATCAATTGCAATTTCACTTAACATCTTACGATTAATTGTTACTCCTGCTTTTGAAAGACCATTAATAAATTTTGAATAGCTAATGTTGTTTTCACGACAAGCTGCATTAATTCTTGTAATCCATAATTTTCTAAAATCTCTTTTCTTTTGTCTTCTATCTCTAAATGCATATTTTCCTGAATGCATTACTTGTTCTTTTGCTGATTTATATAATCTATGTTTACTACCAAAGTACCCTTTAGCTTCTTTCATTACTTTTTTACGACGGGCACGATGTATTGTTCCACCTTTAACTCTTGGCATATTAAATCCTCCTTCAATTACTTAATAATATCTTTTAATCTATTGTAGTCAGCTTTACTTAATAATGAAGCTGTTCTACCTGCTCTATTTGATGCAGTATTCTTTTTTCCAGTATTATGTCTTGTACCTGGATGACCTATTTTAATAGTTCCACCTGGTCTTGCTTTACAAACTTTAGCAGTACCTTTATGTGTTTTTTGTTTAACTTTTGGCATATTTAATTCCTCCTATTTTTCCTTTTTTGGTGCGAGTATCATTGACATTACTCTACCTTCTATGACAGGTTGTTGCTCAACACTAGCAACATTACTTAAAGCTTCTGCAAATCGAAGTAATACATTTTTTCCAAGTTCTGGATGAGCCATCTCACGACCCTTAAATCTTATACTTGCTTTAACTTTATGTCCTTTTTCTAAATACTTTGTTGAATTAACAACACGAGTATTAAAATCATGAATATCTATTGTAACTGACAAGCGATATTCTTTTAATTCTAAATTTGATTCTCTTTGACGTTTTTGATTTTCTTTTTGTTTTTTCTTATTTTCATACTTGTATTTATTATAATCCATAATCTTACAAACTTGTGGTGTTGCATTTGGACTAATAAGTACAAGATCAAATCCAGCATAACTTGCTAAAGTAAGTGCATCTTTAATTGACTTAATTCCTAATTTTTCACCATTTGGTCCAATAACCATTACTTCTTTTGCTCTAATTTGTTCATTTATAAACAAATCTTTTTCTTTACTTGCGATATCTGACACCTCCATAAAAAAAGTGAATACACAAGTATCCACAAATAAGCATAATAAAATAATATAATTTATTTATTTTTCAGCTTTTAACCCAAAACTATTTGTAATCGGGTGAGAAGTGGATACTTCTTCTTTCCTTTTTTTAAACTATTATTCATTATAGTAACAAATTATTACTTTGTCAAGCATTTTACTGTATTTTCTTATAATAATAGTTCCATTATTTAATTTTTTTGACAAAAATTTATAATTTCATTTAGAATTTCACTAAATTTTAATCCATTTGATGCTTTAAGTAATATACAATCACCATTTTTAATAATTTCTTTTAAAATATTAATAGCTTCTAAATTATTTTCAAAACAATATAAGTTTTTACTATTAAATCCTAATTCTAATGCTTTGTTTCCTATATTTTTTGCTTCAAGACCCCCTAGTTTGACAGTTGTACTATAAAAATCCTCTCTAGATATTGAAAAATCTAGTTTTTTTATTGTTTTATGCTTGC
>CAKOXI010000035.1 GCA_934130045.1 uncultured Bacilli bacterium
AATTAATTATTATTTATATAAAAAAATTAGAAGAACATATTGGTAGTTTAGAAAACTATAATTTAGATTTTGTTAATCTCGATATAATTGATGAATCTGACTCATTACTTAAAAAAAATATAAAAAATGAAAAAATGAAAGATTTCAAAAACATAATAAATTTAACACAACAAAAATATATTCAAATTAATTTAATAATTAATAGTAATTTAATATATATGGATAAATTAAATAATTTAAGAATAAATTTATTACCAAATTTAATTACTAAAATAATGACTGATAATGTCATAAGAAAAGATCTTAAAAATATTCAAGAATTTATAGAAATTTCTAATACATTAAATGAAATTATTAATAGTCAAGATAACATTGAATCTAATAATTGTTTATCAAGTAATAATGAAAAAAATAAACAATTTTATAAAAAATTATAAATTCTAACGAAATAAAATATTGAAAATTACTAATAATAATGATATCATATAACAATATTTATCTGGAGGGGATTTTATGGAAATAAAAAATAATAAGCTTATTCATGTAACTAATGAAGATATAATAAATGGTACATTTGATATACCAAATAATATTGAAATAATTGACCCAAAAGCATTTTTTTATTGTACAGATTTGCAAAAGATAAATATTTCAAATAAAATTATCTCAATTGGAGAATATGCATTTAATCATTGTTCAAATTTAAAAGATGTTAATATAAATAGTAATATTAATACAATTGGTCAATATGCATTTCGTGAATGTTACAATTTAGATACAATAAATATTCCAAAAAATGTAACTGTAATTGATAAAGCAACATTTGAAGATTGTATTAATTTAAATAATATTGTTATCTCAGGTAATATATCTAAGATTGGATTATATTCATTCTATGGATGTAAAAAATTAAATAAAATCACAATTTCTGAAGATACCATACATACAAATTTAAATATAATCTGTAAAGAAATTAAAAATCAAACTAATAACGATATTAGTATTGTTATGGAAACTAGCCTATTTAATATAATTGATTCAATTTCACAATCAAATTTAAATAATAAAGAAAAAAAGACAGAATATGTAATAAACAACTTAAATATTAATAATAGAGAAATTGATTTAAAAAAATTCAAAAAAAATTACAAATATAAAAAATTAAATAATGAAAGTATAGTTTATAACACTTATCTTGATGAAATTAGAAAAGAAGAATTATTGAATAAAATAAAAAAGGAATTAGAAAACAATAATATTTATTTCAAAATTTATTTTGATTATTATGAACATAGAGAATTTATTAATAAAATTATAGATAATTTAAATAAGTATAGTAATTATAATTATATTAATGATTTTAATAATTACATAGAAAGTTACGTAAAAAAAATAAAAACATCCGGATATTCTATAAATAAGTTACAAAATAATATAAGTATATTTGAATTAAAAAAATATTTAGAGAATTATAAAATTACAAAATCAGATAATGATGAAAAAATAAATATTTTTAATATTAAAAATGATTTAAATATGTATTCTTTATACATATCAGCTTTTTTTCATAATACAATAATCGAATTTAATAAAATTATTAAAATAAAACAATTAAAACAACTATTTAATGAATTAATAATTAATAGTCAAAAGATAATTCTTTTAAAAAACATATTATCTAAATCTAATAATAAGATAAATAATAATTTATTAGAAATTTTAAATAATTCTATAGATAATGAATTAATCAATTTTGAAAAGGAAAATATAATTTTAAATGAATTAAAAGATTTAATCCATACTTATATAAAAAAGATAAAATTATATATTAAATATATCGAAAATTATAATTTAAATTACGATAAATATGATAATGAAAAATTAAATACCTTACAAAAAGATGAAATAATTAAAAATATTGAAAGTATTATTAATCTAATACAAGAACAATATAATAAAGCTAATTTAATAATAAATAATAATTTAACATATATAAAAAATTTAAATAGATTAAAAACAAACCTATTACCTAGTTTAACTTCTAATATACAATCTAAAAATTTTTCTGTAAAAGATTTTGAAAACAATAATGAATTTATAGAAATTTCTAATATACTTGATGAAATAATTAATAATCAAAATAATATTATTTCTAATAAAGAAAATGAAAATTATACGTTAAATAATAGTGAAAAAAACAAAGTATTTTATAAAAAATAATATCAAAAACATCGTTTTTCATACGATGTTTTTCATTTAATTATTTATCTCTTAATTTAGCATTTAATTTTACTTCAACGTCATTAATTATTTTATTAAAAATTAACATTACTTCTTCATCAGATAAAGTTTTATTCATATCTTCAAAAGTTAATGAATATGCGATTGATTTTTCGTTTTCTTTAACATTTTCTCCTGTATATAAATCAAATACTTCAATATTAGTTAATGTCTTACCACCTGATTTTTTTATTACCTTAACTATATCTTCACTATTTATATTTTTATCAACGATAAATGCTAAATCTTTAACTACTTTAGGATATTTAGAAACTTCCTTATATTTTAATTTAGATACTCTATTTTTTAATAATTTATCTAAATTAATTTCTGCAACGTATACATTTTTTTCTATACTTGGATGTAATAAACCTAAAAATCCAATATCAGAACCATTTACATTTATTGTTGCAGATACACCAGGATGTAAGAATTCTTTAATATTATCTACTACAAAACTATAACGATTAGAAAATCCTAAGAAATGTAATAATTCTTCAATTATTCCTTTTAAAACATAAAAATCAACTTTTTTTCTATTACCTAATTCTAAATAATAATCACCTGTCATTAAAATACATAATTTATTATCTTCACCATATTTATCATCTTTTTTATAAAAACCTTTAGCCATTTCAAAAATAGTAATATCTTTTAAATTTCTACCTTTATTATATTCATATACTTTTAATAAAGATGGTACTAAAGAATAACGTAATGCATTTTTTTCAACTGATAATGGATCTAAAAGTTTAACAATTTCATAATCTTTATCACAATATTTTTGTGCAACTTCATCATTTAAGAATATTTGAGTTAATACTTCGTTTAGTCCTAAATCAACTAATTTATTTCTAATTTGTCTTGTAGTTTTATCATAACTACCTTGTTTAATAGAAAGTTTTGGTAATTTACCTTCAATATTATTAATTCCATAAATTCTACCAATTTCTTCAATTAAATCTTCTTTTATTGAAATATCTGTACGTCTTGTTGGAACAGTAACTGTTATTAAATTTTCTTTGTTTTGAGCAGTAAAACCTAATTTTTCAAATACCGATATAACTGTTTTAACGTCAATATTAGTTCCTAATACATTATTAATATTTTCAAGTGTTATATCTATTACTTTGTCATCTTTATTCATTTTATCATATGTAAGCATTCCACTATATATAGAACCATTTGCATAAATTTCTAATAAATGACAAGCTCTTTTTATAGCCATATAAGTTCTTTTAGGATCTATTCCTTTTTCAAAACGATTAGAAGCTTCACTTCTTAAAACTTTTTTACTTGTTTTTCTAACGCTAACTGAATCAAATATAGCAGATTCAATTATAATATTTTTAGTAGTTTCTAAAACTTCTGTACTAAGGCCACCCATAACTCCTGCTAAACCTACGGCTTCGTTTCTATTTGCAATAACAATATCATTACTAGTTAATGTTCTCTCTTGATTATCTAAAGTAACTAATTTTTCTCCATCTTTAGCATCTCTTACAATTAAAGTATCTCCTAAATTATCAGCATCATAAAAATGAAGTGGTTGACCTGTTTCTAACATAACATAATTTGAAATATCAACAACATTATTAATAGGTCTTATACCACAGGCAATAAGTCTATTTTTAATAAAATCAGGACTTTCTTTTATAGTAATATTTGATACTTTCTTTGCTAAAAATAAACTACATTTTTCTGTTTTAATATCAATAGAAAATTCTGAATCAATATTTTTATCTATTTCATTATATGTTAAGTCTATATCTTTAACTTTTTTATCATATATTGCGCCTAATTCATAAGATAAACCAAGCATACTTAGTAAATCTCCCCTATTTGCAGTTAATTCAAAATCAATAATTTCATCATCTAATCCTAAATATTTAATAGGGTTTTCACCTACAACTGCATCCTCAGGTAATTCTTTAATTCCGTTAATATCTTCTGGTGTTAAAAATTTATTATCAAGTCCTAATTCTTTCATAGAACACATCATACCATTGGATTCAACACCACGTATGACACCTTTTTTTATAGTAATTTCTGGTAATACAGCCCCAACTAAAGCAACTATAACTTTAATTCCAACTCTTGCATTTGGAGCTCCACAAACTATTTGTAATACTTCATTTCCAATATTAACCTTACATACATGTAAATGATCACTATCAGGATGATTAACACATTCAATAATTTCGCCAATAACTAAATTACTTGCTTCAATTAATTTTCCACAATTATCATATTCATTACCAACTCTTGTCATATCTTCGGCAATTTGTTTTATTGTTAAACTGTTGTCAAGATCAATATAATCGCTTACAAATTTTCTAGATAATATCATTAATCTTCATCCTTTCTATCAAATTCACTTAAAAATCTTATATCATTTTGATACATTAGTCTTATATCAGGTATTCCATAACGGAACATTGTAATTCTATCCCATCCTGGTCCAAAAGCAAATCCTCCATATACTTCTGGATCATAACCATTCATCTTTAATACATTAGGATGTACCATACCAGCTGCAAAAACTTCAATCCAACCAGTTTGTTTACATAAATTACATCCCTTTCCACCACATTTAAAACAAGTAACATCAACTTCATAAGAAGGTTCTGTAAATGGAAAATAACTTGGTCTAAATCTTAAATCAAGATTATCTCCTAACATTTTTCTTGCAAAAATTTCTAATGTTCCTTTTAAATCAGCTAGTGAAACATTATTTTCTTTTTTATCAATAACAAGTCCTTCAATTTGTGAAAATTGTGGTGAATGAGTAGCATCATCTTCTCTACGATAAGTTTTACCTGGAACAATTATTCTAATTGGCTTTTTTTCTTCCATACTCATCATATAACGGGCTTGAACAGATGATGTTTGTGTTCTAAGTAGATATTCATCAGTTATATAGAAGCTATCTTGCATATCACGGGCAGGATGTCCTTTTGGTAAATTTAGTCTTTCAAAGCAATATTCATCGCTTTCTAACTCTGGACCACTTACAACATCATATCCCATTGAAACAAATAAATCTTCAATTGCTTCAATTGTTAAACTCATAGGATGTTTACTACCTCTTTTAATTTTTGTACTAGGTAAGCTTATATCAATTTTCTCACTTTCTAGTTTTTTATTTAATAATTCTGTTTCAAATTTATTTTTCAATTCGTCAAATAAATTATTAACATAACATCTTAAATCATTTAATAAAACTCCTATTTCTTTTTTTTCTTCGTTACTTAATTCACGCATACGACTAGATAATTCTGTAATAGCGCCTTTTTTACCTAAATATTCAACTTTTAAATCATTTAACTCTTTTAAATCATTAACACTATTCAATTTAAAAGATATTTCTTCTTTTAAATTTTTAATTTGTTCTTTCATAAAATCCCTCCTAATCAAAAAAATCACATCCTAGATATAAGGACGTGATTACGTGGTACCACCTTAATTTATAGATATAAAATCTACCTTCAAACTATAACGCGTTACCGTCATAAATTTTCTTTTACAAAGCTCTAAAGACGAATTCATAAAATATTATTATTAGGTTACACCAAACCCTAACTCTCTTTAAATAAATCTTTTACTACTACTTCTTTGTCAGTGCTTTTAAAAATATCTACTAATAGTATATCATATATTTTATAAATTTTAAACTTTTATTTAATTTTTTTTAAAATATATTCCTCATCTACTGGAACTTGATTGTCTATATCATAAATTTTAAAAGTATATTTATTTTCTTTTAAAAATTCTTGTAAATGATAAAAATATTCTATCAAAAACATCTTTCTTCTTTCATTTTTTAATATATAATCAACAGGTAATCCAATACCATCAAAATAATTTGAAGATATTAAATCCTCAACTTGTACTTCATCAACTAAATCAGTATATCTTATTTTATTATTATCATTACTAAAATATAAAAGTTCTGATTCATTATAACTACTTATATTTCTTTTTAATAAATTTAAATTAATTACATCAGGTAAATTCTCATTTATAATTAAAGAAATAGAATTTTTTACAAATAAGTTATAAGCTGAGTGTTCAATATATTTACCTATAATACCATAACATAAAGATATATAATTATTTCCATTAAAAGAAATTTTAGAATATATATTACTATCCTGTAGTGATCTAGATAAAATAGCATGATCACTTAAAATTTTTTCAACTTTTTTTAGTTCTTCATAAAAATTTTTAGTATGATTTTCTACACCATGATAATACTTATTATTAAAATTCATATTACTTCATCCCTCATTAAAATTTAAGAAATATTATAAAATAAATAGAATAAAAAGTAAAGTTTAAAATTTTTTAATAATTTTTTTACCATATTTTTCTTTTAAATTATCAATGACATCTTCTAAGTTATTATTTTTATCAATCTTGTCAACATTATCAAAAATTGAAACTTGGTGAACTACCATATCTGTTAAATTATTTACTCTTATTCCTATTAATCTAACTGGTTTATCATATTTCATTTCTAAATATAATTCCTTAGAAACTCTAAAAATTTCCTCACTACTTCTTACAGCATTTAAAAGTTTTTTTTGATGAGCACTTTTTTTAAACATATTATCTTTCAAAATAATAGTTATAGTAAAAGCATATTTCCCACTTTTTTTAAGTCTACTAGCAATCTGTTCAGATAAAATTTCAAATGTTTTAAATATTTCCTCACTTTTTGTTACATCTTTAGGTAAGGTTATTTCATTTCCTATTCCCTTAGGTTCAGGGGGTTTACTAATAACTAAAGATTTATCAATACCATTTGCTCTATCAATTAAAAATTGAGCTTGATTCTTAAAATATTTACTTAATAATTCTAAATTAGCCTTTGCTAAATCACTAATTTTATAAATATTTAATTTTTCTAATTTTAGAGCAGTTTTTTTCCCAACTCCAAATAAATCTCCTACATTTAAGGACCACATTTTATTTTTTATTTCATGATTATATAAAGTATGTATCTTATTTGGCTTTTCAAAATCTGAAGCCATTTTAGCACATAACTTGTTATTAGCAATACCTATATTTACTGTAAAACCTAAATTTTCATATATTTCACTTTTAATTTTTTTAGCAAATTCAAAAGGATCACCATATATATTTTTAATACCAGTATATTCTAAATAGCATTCATCAATTGAAGCAATTTCTATATCTGGAGTATATTTATATAAAAGTTCAAATAATTTTTTAGACATTTCTTGATAAAATTTATAATTTGGTGGATATACCCTTAATGCAGGGCATTTCTTTTTGGCACTATATAAGGTTTCAGCAGTAACAACTCCTCTTTTTTTTGCAGAATTAGATTTAGCTAAAACTATACCTTTTCTAGCATTAGGATCCCCTCCTATTACTGCATAACTATTCCTAATATCATACTTAGAACCATTATTTAATAATTCTATTGCTGTCCAAGATAAAAAAGCATTATTAACATCTATATGCATAACAATTCTTTCCATATAACCACCAGTAAAATTGTATCACAAACATTTATTCGTGTAAATAAAATTAAAATACAAAAAAGTTCAAATTTTAATAAAATTAACTTTTCTAAATTATTTTTTAATTGTTATTACAGGACGAATTTTATATACTCCATCACTACCTATTGTTGAAAACTTATTTAGATAAATTCCAAGTGCCCATCCTGAAGCATTATTTCCAGCTGGATTATTTGCCTTAGTCATAAAAAGCCAAGCATTTTCCGAATCGTTCAATAACCATGCATTAATTTCCTCTTCTGATAATTTATCAATATTTTTATTAATATAAACTATATTGCAATATTGATTTGAAGAATAATTATTATTATCCAATTGGTTTAAACTGAAATATTCCGATGATGATAAAAGTCTTACATTATTATCTATATATCCAGGACAAGAGGCAGTTTTTTCTAAACCAATTATTTCTTCTTGTAAATACCCACCAAAATTATTTTTTTGTGTTGTATCATCACATACTTTAACAGTAATGATTTTTTCCTTTACATTTTGAGGTAGGCTATTATAAAAATCATTATTCAAATAATTCATAATCAGTGATTTACCCCAGCTATAATTTATATCCGTGTATTTATAAACTTTACCAGAATCATTTGTCCAACTCCAATTATACACACCACAATCAGTTGAAGATTTGGTATCATATGTACAGTGATTTAATTTAAAATATGTTCCATCATCATTTTTTAATCCATCATCTAATAACAATGTCACATTTTCTCCATCATCGCTTACCACATGCCAATTATATCCACCATAATTTTTTATCAAACTTCCACTACAATAAACAATATCTGAATCAATACTATCATATTCTCCTTTTTCACAAATTCTTTCTACATTTAATAAAAAACTATCGGAAACATTTTCTGCATTGTCTTTGACAAAAATATAGTAAGTTCCAGCTTTTTTTACTGTATAAGTTGCACTAGAATTATTAGTAATTATAAATTTGCATGAAGATTTATCATTAACTGTATTAACACAATACGAATTTATTTTTGATTCCTCATCATCCATATTAATTATCATTGTTGAACCGTTAATTATAGCATTAAGTGTTGGAGCTGTTCTATCTATATTAGTTACTTCTTTTGATACAGACTGATTACTACTTCCTAATGTTACAGTTGCTATAACAATAGAGTTTTCTGTTACTTCTATATTTGTTGTTTCTTCT
>CAKOXI010000036.1 GCA_934130045.1 uncultured Bacilli bacterium
ACAAGTAGTAGTAAAGAATTTATAAATGAAATAAATCCAAATTATTCCATTATTAGTGTTGGCAAAAACAACAGATATGGTCATCCCAATAAAGAAGTATTAAATAATTTGAGTGATTCAAAAATATATAGAACAGATCAAGATGGTAGTATTATGTTTAAAATTAAAAATTATAAATTGAAAATTGAGACTTGTAGTCCATAGGAAGGAGTAATATGAACTATTATAATGAAATTAAAAATGAATTAATAAATAATGAAATAAATAGAAAAGTTAAAAGTTATTCAATTAATAAGAGTGATTTGGATGCATATTACAATGTTGGAAGAATGTTAAGTGAAGCAGGTAATCATTATGGAGAAGGAATAATAAAAGAATATTCGAAGAGATTAACATATGAATTAGGTAAGGGTTATAGTAAGAGAAATCTATGGTTAATGTTAAAGTTTTATGAGTTGAATGAAAAAGTGCAGACACTGTCTGCACAATTATCTTGGTCGCATTATTGTGAATTACTATCTTTTGAGAATACTGATAAAATTAATTATTACATAGAATTAGTTAAAAATAATAATTTATCAGTTAGGCAGTTAAGAGAAAGAATTGATTAAAGTATTAGATAAAAAGAGAATAAAGTATTATTCTTGTATCAAACAATTGAATATTGATAATAATAAACTCTATTTCTTACAGACAAAAAAATATAATAATGAGAATGATAATTCAAATGTGATATATACAGAACTGAATAATTATAAATTTTTATTTATGGGAGATGCAGGAGTTGATAAAGAGAAGAATATACTAGAAAAATATAATTTATCTGATATAGATGTAATTAAAGTAGGTCATCATGGAAGTAAAACAAGTAGTAGTAAAGAATTTATAAATGAAATAAATCCAAATTATTCCATTATTAGTGTTGGCAAAAACAACAGATATGGACATCCAAATAAAGAAGTATTAAACAATTTAGGACAATCTAAAATATATAGAACAGATATAGATGGAAGTATCATGTTTAGAATAAAAAATAATAAATTGAAAATTAAGACTTGTAGTCCATAGAAAGGAGTAGATATGAATTATTATAATGAGATAAAAAATAAACTAATAGATAATGAAATATATTCAAAAGTAAAAGATTATTCAAAGGAAAGACACAAAGTTATTACATATTTTGAAATTGGCAAATTATTAAACGAAGCTGGTGGTAAATATGGAGATAATATTATAGAAGAGTACTCTAAAAAATTAGTTATGGAAGTAGGTAAAAAATACAATAGAAGTACTTTATTTAGAATGAAACAATTTTATAATGTTTTTAGTAATGAAAAAGTCGCACCACTGGTGCAACAATTAAGTTGGAGCCATTGTCTAATTCTATTACCTATTAAAAGTATTGATGAGATTAATTATTATATTAGACAAGTGTCAAATAGAAATCTTTCAAAAAGACAATTAGAAGTGATAGTAAAAAATGGTGAATATGAGAGATTACCAATTGAAACAAAGAACAAATTTGCTAATAGTAAGAATATTGAGGTGAAAGATCTTGTACCTAATCCTATATTAATTAGTAATAAGAATAATATAGAAATAGTTACTGAAAAAGCATTACATAATTTAATATTAGAAGATATAGAGTCTTTTATGAAAGAAATAGGTAATTCATATAGTTTTATAGGTAGTGAGTACAAAATTAAAATAGGTGATAGGAATCATCATATTGATTTATTATTATTTAATATCAAATATAATTGTTACGTTGTAGTCGAATTAAAAGTTACTGAATTTAAAGTTGAATACATATCACAAGTTCAAAAGTACATGAACTACATAGATAAAAATATAAAAGAACAATTTAATAATGATACAATGGGAATATTAATATGCAGAAGGGAAAATAAATTTGTAATAAAATATTGTTCGGATGATAGAATTGCTGTAAGAGAATATGAATTAATGTGATATAATTTGTATAGGAGATGGTAAATGTGAATAAATATTTTAATAATGACATTAATAATCCTATATTTTTATTTCATGGGAGTCCTAAACAATTAGATGTAGTCGAACAACGATAAGCATATGATTCAAATGGTAATAGAGAAAATGAAGATTTTGCAGTTTTTATGACTTCATCATTTATTATAGCTAGTGCATATGCATTTAAAGATAAGATAAAAGAGTTAAGTGAAGGACTTGAATGGAATTTTGAAATTGGTAGAGACGCTGATTCGGGTGAGTTATTTGTAATAATGAATAATGTTAATATTGATGATGAATTAGAGGGTTACATTTATGTATTTGATTATAATAATTCATATACTCATGATGGTAGATCAATCCAATATAAATGTCATGAAAATGTAACACCTATTGATGTTGTAAAAATTAAATTTAAAGATTTTAAAGAGTATTATACTATCAATGAAAATAGAAGGGTTTTGTAAGTAGCATTTGGATGATGCTTTTTATTTGTTTTAATCCATATTACTAAACGCTAATCACCACACGGTGACTATGATCATATGGGAGAAGCAATTAATTTAGTTAATAATTTTAAGGTGAAAAATGTAATTGTTGTTTAACTCTATATAATGGTGATAAGTTAAAAATAATCAGACTGAATTATCTTTACAAGATGATTTTATGAATAGTATATATTTAAAATTTTTGTATTAACATAAGATAAAAAATGTTATAATATAGGTAAGAATTGTATTTTAATTGATTGTATTTATAATACAATTATATTGGTATATTAAATTAAAAGGATGGAATAATATGAATATTGAAAATATGGTTAAATTACAGCATTTCTTTTCAGCTGATATTAAAATAAAAAAAGAAATTTATAATATTGCTTTACCAAATTTAATTCAATATATTGATGATGATATAGTAAGTAAATATACTAATAAATTAAATGATTCCTTAATATATGTTTTCAGTGAATTAAAGTGCATAGCTGTTGATATATTTGGATGTGAATCAATTGTTTTTAAAAAAGTATGTAATATGGAAAATATTATAAAAAATGAATTTTATAATTGTGGATTTGATATTAATAAACTTAATTTATTTTATCAAAAATATATAAGTAATATGGAAATTGATTTTATTAATAATATAAAGAGTGAATGTGTTGGTTATACTGATATAAACATAAATTTTGTAGAAAAGGCCGTTTCTATAAATGAAATTTTGCATTTTATGCATTCATATATTATTAATAATGATGAAATATTACAAGCAATTCCTATTATAAAAGAAAAAACTAATAATTATCAATATCCTATAAGTTTGAGAGGTGTTGGCGGTGCGCCATTTGAACAATTATTCGAAAGTTTTCCAGTTGATATGGATTGTTCTTGGACTGATATGGTGGTTATAAATGAAAAAAAACTTATAATGATGGTTAGAGATAGAGGACATGCATTATCAATAGAAATTTCATTGTTTGATGGAATTGCAAGAATTGAATATTTTATTCCTAAAATTTGTAATATAGATATTGTTAATAAATTACCTGGTGTCAATAAAATAAATGAAAAAAGTGTAGGAGTTACTGGTATTATAGAAGTTCCAAAAAATCAGTTATCAACTGTACTTTATGATTTTATTTCTAAGGTTCCAATGGATGATAGTATAGTTTTTGAATCTAGTAAAATTTTTTAGAATTAATGTTTTATATTCATAAAAATTCACAAAATAAATTCATATGAATATATTATTATGAATTTAAATAAATATAATTTATAAAAAATGGATATAATAAAAATGATAATATAGTTCTAACATTAATTATAATTGAATATTATTAAATGTATTAAAATTATTAATAATATTTTTTTTAATAAAAGTTGGTAATTATGATTCTTTATAAATAATATTTTTATATAAACAAATATGGGTAAGTATATTAAACTTTGTACTTTTATCTGTATTTGTACTTATGTACGCTAAT
Source organism: uncultured Bacilli bacterium (assembly GCA_934130045.1). GTDB lineage: Bacteria > Bacillota_I > Bacilli_A > RF39 > UBA660 > CAJLIR01. The sequence continues at coordinate 3,974 of CAKOXI010000036.1, forward strand.
GCATTAGCGTTTTATATAGATTAAGAACCACAATATGGTTCTTTTAAAATGAAAAAAAGTTGACATACTTTTATTTAAATGATAATATTATATGGCGGCTTAAAATAAGAAAGAGGTGCAGACAACTAATGGGGCAAATATCAATAGATGAAATATTTGAAAAATCGCTTTACGATAAAGTATGTTCAGAAGATATTTTAACCGTACACAAACATATAAATTGTAATAATGGTGTTAGTGAGGATGTAGTTTGTTTGGAAAATGAATTATTAATAAATTCTTATATAAAAAACAAATTTTTATTTCAAAATAGATATATTTATTATGAATTTGCAATGTATATAAGTCATATAGGTTTTATTACAAATTCTAAGGAAGCTGTATTAAATGCATTTGACACTTTAATGTTAGAAACTAATAAAATATATAATGATGAATTGCTAAGTGTTAATGAAAAGTTAGAAAAATTTAATCTTATAGAATTAAAAAATAAATTGAAATTTGTAGAGTGTAAAAATAATAATGAATTTGAAAATAAAAATATATCGATAATTTTTAATTCAAATTTTCAAAAACGTAAAGTTCTTCAACAAAAATTATCATAAAAAAAATAATTTGTTAATTATTTTTTTTCATATAACATAATTATTAATTCCGTATTTTTCTTCTACTGTGTCGAAAAATAAGTCATTTTCTGGTGGATTAAATGTTAAAATACCCATTATTATATATGTAATTATTATAAAAAATATTGAAATAATTTCTAATTTTAAATTTTTAATATTGAACAATTTATATTTAATTATTTCTATAATAGTTATAACTATAAGCATAATTGTAATGGTAATAAACATGTTTTCACCTAATTTATAATATATAGGTAAAAATAGTATTAAATAAATTGGAATACTTATAATAGAACTTATAAAACTAGAAAAAATAAAGTTATTTACTTTGATCTTTTTAATTTTAAAAATAGCAATTTCAATAAGTTGATATAATAATATAGTTGTATATAACATTTTCATATGTTCCCAAATACTTTCGTTTACAGGAAAAAATATTGCTAGTAGATTCGATGGAAATATGTTATATAAAAAATGTGTTAAAAAAGCTAGAGAAAAGTTTCCTAAAATACTTATTATTAAATATTTTTTTAAATTCATTACTTATCACCATTAATATTATATACAAAAATAAAATAATTATAGACAATTTGCTTAATTGTTAAAAATATAGTATAATTAAACTTAAGTTTTCTAAGGAGGAAATATATGATAGAAAGATTAAATTCCATTGAAGAAAGATATAATCAAATATCTAAAGATTTGCTTAGCCCAGAAAATATTGCTGATATAAAAAAAATGACTGAACTTAGTAAGGAGCAATCTTCACTTTCTGAAACATATGAAACATATCAAGAATATAAGCAAGTATTAGAAGATATTTCTGCTGCAAAAGAAATGTTAAAAGATAATGATATGGTTGATTTTGCAAAAGAAGAATTATCAAATTTGGAAAATAAAAAAAGTGAGTTAGAAGCTAGATTTGAAATTTTATTGTTGCCTAAGGATCCTAACGATGAGAAGAACGTAATTGTAGAAATTCGTGGTGCAGCTGGAGGAGACGAAGGGAATATTTTTGCGGGTGATTTATTTGATATGTATAAGCATTATTCTGAAAAACAAGGATGGCACATTGAAATTAATGAGGAATATCCATCTGAAGCAGGGGGCTATTCACTTATAAGTTTTATTGTTAAAGGAAATTGTGTTTATTCTAAATTAAAATATGAAAGTGGCGCCCACCGCGTACAAAGAGTTCCAGCTACAGAAACACAAGGAAGAGTTCATACTTCTACTGCTACAGTGCTTGTTATGCCTGAGGCAGAAGATTTTGATTTTGAACTTGATATGAATGAGGTTAGAATTGATATTACAAGAAGTAGTGGATGTGGAGGACAGGGTGTTAATACAACAGATTCCGCTGTGAGACTTACACATATTCCAACAGGATTAGTTGTATATTCACAAACAGAAAGATCTCAAATAAAGAATAAGGAAAAAGCAATTAAGATTTTAAAAACTAGATTGTATGATTTAAAACTACGTGAAAAAGAAGAACAAGAAGGTGCAGAAAGAAGAAGTAAAATTGGTACTGGGGATAGAAGTGAGAAAATAAGAACATATAATTATCCTCAAAATAGAGTAACTGATCATCGTATAGGTTTTACAATAAATGCACTTGATAGAGTAATGCAAGGAGATTTGGACAAAATTATTGAGGCTTTAATTACTGAAGATCAAGCAAGAAAATTAAAAGGTGAATAATTTTTATGACTGATATTGAATACTTGCAAAAATATCTTGATAAAAGTAATTTAGAAAATGGGATTAAAAGATTAGAAAATGGAGAACCAGTTCAATATATAGTAGGAAATGTTGATTTTTATGATTTAAATTTTAATGTTAATAAAAATGTATTGATACCTAGATTTGAAACAGAAGAATTAGTATTTAGATTAATAAATTATATAAAGAAAAATTTAGGTGAAAATGTTAGAATTTTAGATATAGGAACTGGTAGTGGATGTATTGCCTTAACTTTAAAGCATAAATTAGAATATTCCATAGTAGATGCTAGTGATGTATCTGTATCTGCTTTAGAAGTTGCTAAAAGTAATGCTTTAAAAAATAATTTAGATGTTAATTTTATAGAAAGTGATATTTTAAAAAATATAACAAATACTTATGATGTTATAGTAAGTAATCCACCATATATTAGCTATGATGAGGATATTATGGATATTGTAAAAAATAATGAACCTCATTTAGCTTTATATGCAGATAATAATGGATTATATTTTTATAGAGAAATCTTAAGTAATGCTAAAGAGTTTTTAAATAAAAAAAATATTATAGCTTTTGAAATTGGTGAAAAACAAGGTAATGATATACAAAAAATCGCAATTGAATATTTTCCTAATTCAGTGGTTAAAATTGAAAAAGATTTATATAATAGAGATAGATATGTATTTATTTTTAATGAAATAGATGATATAATTTAAGTATAAATGTGATGACAGGCTTGGAAACCTAGAGCAATATAAAAAAAGAGATTCTTCTAGAATAAGTAAGGTGGAACCGCTCAAAATTTGAGTCCTTACAAATACCTAGGAGAATTTTTATTTTAAGGAGGATAATATGGAAAAAATAACAATGGAAAAATTAGTTAATAATTGTAAACAATATGGTTTTATTTTTCAAGGTAGTGAAATTTATAATGGACTTGCTAATTCTTGGGATTATGGTCCACTTGGAGTTGAATTAAAAAATAATATAAAAAAGTGTTGGTGGAAAAGATTTGTAGAAGAAAATAATAATTCTTATGGATTAGATGCCGCAATTTTAATGAATCCAGAAGTATGGGTTGCTAGCGGACATGTTAGTAGTTTCTCAGATCCATTAATTGATTGTAAAAAATGTAAAGCAAGACATAGAGCTGATAAATTGATCGAAGAATTTACTAATGGAAATGAAACTGGTGATGGCTGGGATAATGAAAAAATAGAAAAATTTATTAGCGATAATCATATAAAATGTCCAAAATGTGGTGAGTGTGATTTTACTCATATAAGACAATTTAATTTATTGTTTGAAACACATATGGGTGTTACTGAAGACACTAAAAGTAAAGTATATTTACGTGGTGAAACTGCTCAAGGAATTTTTGTTAATTTTTTAAATGTACAAAGAACAATGCGTGCTAAATTACCATTTGGTATAGGTCAAATTGGTAAGGCATTTAGAAATGAAATTACACCTGGAAATTTTATTTTTAGAACAAGAGAATTTGAACAAATGGAATATGAATTTTTCTGTAAACCAGGTGAAGATTTAAAATGGTTTGAATATTACCAAGATTATTGTATGAAATTTTTGAGTGATATTGGATTAAAAGAAGAAAATTTACGTCTTAGAAAACATAAACCAGAGGAATTAGTTTTTTATAGTAAAGGTACAACTGATATAGAATATAATTATCCTCAAGGTTGGGGAGAATTATGGGGAATAGCTGATAGAACTGATTATGATTTAACAGTTCACTCAAAGCATTCAAAAACAGATTTAGTATATTTAGATCCTGAAACAAATGAAAAATATATACCTTATGTTATTGAACCATCAGTTGGCTGTGATAGACTTTTACTTGCAGTTTTAACTGATGCTTACTGTGAGGAAGTTTTAGAAGATGGAACTACTCGTGAAATTATGAAATTTGCACCAACTCTTGCTCCATACAAAGTAGCAGTACTACCACTTATAAAAAAACATCATAGTGAGAAAGCAATAGAAATTTATCAAAAATTAGCTAAAAAATTTATGTGTACTTATGATGAATCTGGAAATATTGGAAAACGTTATAGAAGGGAAGACGCAATAGGTACACCATTCTGTATTACTATAGATGATAATACATTAAATAATAATACTGTTACATTAAGAGATAGAGACACTATGGAACAAATTACTTTAAATTTAGATGAAATTGAAAAATATATTGAGGAGAAAATTAAATTTTAATTTTCTTTTTTATTGATAAAAATAATAAAAAATGGTAATCTAATATATAGAATAGGAGTTGTACAAAATGAAAAAAAGGAATAGAGGATTTACACTTATAGAATTATTAGCAGTAATAGTAATATTAGCCATAATTGCTTTAATAGTAGTTCCACAAGTCATAAAAATATTAAATAAAGCAAGATTATCTTCTGCTGAAGACTCAACATATGGAATAGTTTCATCTGCAGAAAATTATATAACAGAATTTATGTTAAAAAATAATGGTGAGTTACCAAGTAGTGATTTAACTTTTTCATGTGGTAACACTGGATGTATTTTAGATAATAATTTAGAAGGATATAATTTAACAGATTTAGAAAAGTTAAATTATAAAGGAACAAAAGCAACAAGTG
>CAKOXI010000037.1 GCA_934130045.1 uncultured Bacilli bacterium
AAAAATCAATTTCAAATTTAAGAAATTAGATTCTTACTCAATTAAGCTATATTAAGTTGTTAAAAACTGTCAGCAGATGGAGACAGTGAATATTTGGATAAATGTTTAAAATATTATGAAGAAGATAGTTTAATGGCAATTGGTATAAGGGAAAATGAAGAAAATATACCTTTTAAAATAAAGGAATTGTTAGAATTATATAATCCAAATATTTTAGTTATTACGGGTCATGATGCTTATTATAAAAAGAAAGGTAGTAGAGATGATTTAGCGTCCTATAAGAATAGTGAAAACTTTGTTAAGGCAATAAAAGAAGCAAGAAAATATGAACATAGTCATGAAAAACTGATTATAATTGCTGGAGCTTGTCAATCTAATTATGAAGAACTTATAAAAGCAGGCGCTAATTTTGCATCTAGCCCAAAAAGAATAAACATTCATGCTTTGGATCCAGCTATTATAGCGACTAGAGTTAGTTTATCAGACATAAGTAAAGATATTGATTTAATAAATATCTTAGAAAATACAAAATATGGTAAAGATGGTATTGGAGGAATTAAAACAAAAGGAACTATGTATATTGGTTATCCTAGATGAGGAGGATTTGATGACTGTTGATCAAGTAAGAGTTAAAATGAATGAGTATCTTGGAAAAAATGTTGTAATTAAGTATAATTTAGGTAGAAATAAATGTGAAAAATATAATGCAACTATAAAGGAACTTTATAAAAATATTTTTTTAGTAGAGATTAAAGAGTCAAATATTAAAAATGAAATTAAATCTTTTTCTTATTCTGATGTTATAACTAAAACAATAAAATTAATTATAAAATAATAGTTAATATATTAGATTAAAAATTGTAATAGGTATTGATTTTCAAAAAGAATTATTATACAATTAAACTGTAATATGGTAAGATGAAGGGAGAGATTTACTTGAAAATTACATCTGTAAAAGTTCATAAAACTGAAAAAGAAAATTCTAGAATGAAAGGAATTGTATCAGTAGTTCTTGATGATTGCTTTGTAGTACGCGATATTAGAATTATTCAAGGTGATGATAAGTTATTTATTGCTATGCCAAGCCGTAAATTAAATGATGATACATATCATGATATTGCTCATCCAATTGATCAAGAAACTCGTGAAATGTTTGAAAAGGCAATTATTGATGCATATAATGAAGCTGAATAAAATCAAAAAATATTTTTGATTTTTTTTAATATATATTTTTTTCTTTCATATAATTTTTAGAGGAGGATAAATATATGGATAAGAATGAAAGTTTTAGCACATTAGGACATGTAGTAACAATAAGTGAAAGAAAAAATATAGTTATTAGTGGAGTAAAAAAAATAGAAAGTTTTGATAATGAAGAATTTTTAATGGAAACAAATATGGGTTATATAGTATTAAAAGGTGAAGAATTAGAAATAATAAAGTTAGATACTTATCAAGGTAATGTATCAATAAAAGGAAAAGTTAATAGTTTAGCATATATGGAAAGTTTATCTAAAAAGAATAAAGAAGATGGAGTTTTTAATAAATTATTTAAATGATGAATTTAAGAACACAAATTATACTAATTATTTTTTCTTTTTTTTATGGATTTTTATTTTCCATATTTTTAAATATTAACTATAAATTTATATATAGCTCTAACAAATTTATTAAAGTAATTTCATCCTTTTTGATTGTATTTATATCTTTACTTGTATATTTTATTGGTATTAGAAAGATAAATAACGCTATTTTACACCCTTATTCTATTTTAATGATTATGCTTGGATTTTTTGTTCAAATTTATATCCACAGAGTTATTGCTAAAAAACTAAAAAAATGATATACTTATCTATATAATAGGGTGGTGGTTATTTGGCAACACGTAAAGTAACTAAAGCATCAAAAATGCGCCTATTAGTTTTCGGTAGTATTTGCATTTTTGTAATAGTTTATTTTATTATTAATACATTTTCAATGATTTTTAATATAAAAAGTTTGAGTAAGGAACAAAATAGTTTAGAAAATAATTTAACTGAATTACAAAATGAGGAAACAAATTTAACTAAAGAGTTAGAAAAATTAAAGAATGATGAATATAAAGCTAGATATGCTAGAGAATATTTTTTATATTCTAAAGAAAATGGTGAATATATTTTTACTAATGTATTTGATTCTGATGAAGATGTAGTAGAAACTTCAAATTCAAATGATAATTTTTATTTTTACTTATTTGTAGGTGGAGCTTTTGTTATATTAGTGATAATTATATTTATAATAAAAAGGGTAATAAAAAAGTAATAGGGGTTGATATAAATGTATAAATTAGGACAACAATTTGAGTTTGATTATGAAAGAGCTAAAGCAAATCCTAAGTGTATTATTGCTGGTAATAAATATCGTATAACTGTTATGACTGAAAGGCTTATTAGACTTGAATATAATGAGGACGGTATTTTTTTAGATAGTCCAACTCAATTTGCTTGGTATCGTGATTTGGGTGTTACGGATTTTAAAATAAAACAAGATTCAAAATATATAGAAATAACTACTAAATATTTTTGTTTAACTTATTTAAAGGAAAAACCATTTGGTTCTAATAAAGTAACGCCAACTGCTAATTTAAAAGTTGAACTTTTGAGTAATGGTAGAACTTGGTATTATGGGCATCCTGAGGTAAGAAATTATGGTAGTCCTGGATTTGAATTGTATCATAAATCAAAATTTAGTAAGAAAAATAAAGTAAAGTATAAAAAAGGATTATATTCAATAGATGGTTTTGTAAGTATTGATGATTCTAAAAGTATGATAATTGAACCAACTGGTAGTGCTATAGAGCGCCCAATCCAAAAGGGAAATATAGATATATATTTATTTATGTATGATAAAGATTTTCAAGGATGTTTAGATGATTATTATAATTTAACTGGGTATCCAGCTTTAATACCTAGATATGCTTTAGGTAATTGGTGGAGTAGAAATATATCATATAATGATGAACAGTTGGATGAGCTAGTTAATAATTTTGAAAAACATAATATTCCAATGTCTGTAATGGTTTTAAATAATGAATGGCATTTAAATAAATATGAGGATATAAAAAATATAAGAACTGGATTTACTTTTAATAATGGACTTATTAAAAATCCTAAAGAGACAGTAGAAAAACTGCATTCTAAAGGTATTAGATTAGGTCTTAATGTTGATCCTAGTGATGGAATATTCCCATATGAGGTATATTATAATAAGATTTGTGAATATTTACAGGTAACTCCAGGTACAGTTATTCCATTTAATGTTTTAGATCCTAAATTTTTAGATGTATATTTAAAATTGCTAATTCATCCATTAGATAATTTGGATGTAGACTTCTTTTGGATTGATTATAGTAACCCTAAAAATGGCAATGAATTATGGATATTAAATCATTATCATTTTTATGATATGATGAGAAACTATAAAAGAAGACCAATGCTATTAACTACTAATTCCTTAATTGCGCCTCACAGGTATCCAGTATTATATTCTGGTAAAAGCATCGTTAGTTGGGACACATTAAAATTAATTCCTATTCACAACTCTAGTGCTTCAAATAATGGTGTAAGTTGGTGGAGTCATGATATTGGTGGCTTTTATAAAGGTATTGAAGATGATGAGCTATATACAAGATATGTTCAACTTGGAACATTTAGTCCAATTTTAAAATTTGGTAGTGAAAGAGGAAAATATTATAGACGTGAACCATGGAAATGGGGATATAAAACATATAATATTGTAAAAGACTATTTAAAATTACGTCATAGATTAATTCCTTATATGTATAATGAAGCATATAAATATCATAAATTTGGTGTACCAGTAATACAACCAATTTATTATAAAAATCCAGAAATGTATGATGATGTTTTATATAGAAATGAATATTATTTTGGAAGTGAATTATTTATTTGTCCAATAATCAATAAAAAAGAACCTGTTATGCAAAGAGTTATTCATAAATTTTATATGCCAGATGGTGTTTGGTATGATTTTGTAACTGGGAAAAAATTTCCAGGTGGTAAAAATTATGTGTCCTTTTTTAAGGATAATGATTATCCTGTTTTTGCTAAAGCTGGTTCGATAATTACATTAGGTGATAATGAAAATATTAATGATACAACTCCGCCTAAAAATATGGAAATACAAATTTTTCCTGGAAGAAGTAATAAATACGATTTATATGAAGATGATGGTGTAAGTGATTTATATAAGACAGGTTATTATTTAAAATCATCAATAGAGTATAATTATTTACCAAGTAATTATACAGTTATTATAAGAGCTGTTGAGGGTAAAAGTGGTATTGTGCCAGAAAATAGAAATTATAAAGTTAGGTTTAGAAATACTAAAAAAGCTAATGATGTAATTGTTTATTTTAATAATGATCTGATGGAATATAAAAGTTATGTAGAAGATACTGATTTTGTTGTTGAAATATTTAATGTACCAACTATTGGTCAATTAACCTTAAATTGTAAAGGAAAAAATATTGAAATTGATGCAGTTCGATTAATCAATGATGATATTCAATCAATCTTGTATGATTTACAAATTGAAACAGAGATGAAAGAAACAATTGATCAGATTATTTTTAGTGAATTACCAATTAAAAAGAAGAGAATTGCGCTTCGTAAATTAAAAAAAGTTGGTTTGGAAAGAAAATTTATACGTTTATTTTTAAAATTATTAGATTATATTAGTGAAGTTTAAAAAATTTTTAAATCATTGTTGAATTATATATTTATATATGTTATACTAATTCTAGTTTTAAAAACGTTGATGAAAGAGTAGTAATAATAATATATTTTGTAGAGAAAAAGTGGATGGTGAAAACTTTAAATATCTTATTATGAACTTACTTTCTAAGTTTCATATATGATAAATATATGACGTACATTTGCGTTAAAAATATAAAGAGCATAAAGATTTTTATGAATTAAGGTGGTACCGCGGATTTTATTCGTCCTTAATTGATAAGGTCTTTTTTATGTATATGGAGGATTTATGAAATATGTTATTACTTATTTAATTACTTTTTGGGTCATTTATTTATTATATTTTTTGTTAGTTGTTAATAGAAAAAAGGCAATAAATAAATTTAAAAATAGTATGGAAGTTAAATATTTAATGAATAAATATAGTGTAAATATTGATAAAGTAAATATAAAAAAATTGGCTAATATGGTAGCTTTATCTAATTCATTTATAATTACAACTGTATTTATTGTAATTATATTTATTGATAATTTTATTTTAAAAATGTTAGTAGCATTTGTTATATTGTTTCCCTTAATAATTATTATATATTGGTTATTAGGTAAAATTTTAAAAAAGGAAGAAGGTAAATAATTATGTATGATTTTAAAAAAATAGAAGAAAAGTGGCAAAATTATTGGGAAGAAAATAAAACCTTTAAAACAGATATTTGGAATTTTTCTAAACCAAAGTATTATGCATTAGACATGTTTCCATATCCATCAGGACAAGGTTTACATGTAGGACATCCTGAGGGTTATACTGCGACTGATATAGTTTCACGTATGAAACGTATGCAAGGGTATAATGTGTTACACCCAATGGGGTTTGATTCTTTTGGACTACCTGCTGAACAATACGCAATTAAAACGGGAAATCATCCAGGAGGATTTACTAAGAAAAATATAGAAACATTTACAAAACAATTAAAAATGTTGGGTTTCTCATTTGATTGGGATAGACAAATTTCAACTTGTGATCCAAAATTTTATAAATGGACACAATGGATTTTTAAAAAACTTTATGAAGATGGTTTAGCAAAATGTGTTGATATGCCAGTTAATTGGTGTGAAGAATTAGGAACTGTTTTAGCTAATGATGAAATTATAAATGGTAAAAGTGAACGTGGTGGATATCCAGTTGTTAGAAAAAATATGAAACAGTGGGTAATTGATATTCCTTCTTATGCAGAACGTTTACTTGACGGATTAAATGAAATTGATTGGCCAGAATCTACAAAAGAAATGCAAAGAAATTGGATAGGAAAATCAGTTGGAGCTCAAGTTAATTTTAAAGTTAATAATAGTGATTTAAATTTTACAGTATTTACAACTAGACCTGATACTTTATTTGGAGCAACTTATTGTGTACTAGCTCCAGAACATGAATTAGTTAATTTAATTACAACAGATGAACAAAAAGAAGCTGTTGAGTCTTATAAAAAAATGTGTGCTAGTAAATCAGATTTAGAAAGAACAGAGCTAAACAAAGAAAAAACTGGTGTATTTACTGGAAGCTTTGCAATTAATCCAGTTAATAATAAACTAATTCCAATTTGGATAGCTGATTATGTACTTTCTAGCTATGGAACAGGCGCTATTATGGCTGTTCCTGCTCATGATGAAAGAGATTTTGAATTTGCTAAAAATTTCAATCTTGAAATTATTCCTGTAATTGAGTGTAGTGAACCATTAGAGTGTGCTTATACCCTAGATGGAATTCATATTAATTCTAGTTTTTTAAATGGTTTAAATAAAAGTGAAGCAATAGATAAAATGATTAATTGGCTTGAAGAAAATAAAATTGGAACTAAAAAGGTAAATTATCGTATTCGTGAATGGATTTTTGCTCGTCAAAGATACTGGGGTGAGCCTATTCCTATCGTTTATTTTTCTGATGGAACAAGTAAAGCTTTAAGTGATTCTGAATTACCATTAGTTTTACCTGAACTTGAAGATTACAAAGGAAAAAATGGTTGTGCACCACTAGAAAATGCTAGTGAGTGGAAATATACTATAGTTGATGGTAAAAAAGCCAAAAGAGAAACTAATACAATGCCTGGAAGTGCAGGATCAAGTTGGTATTTCTTAAGATATATTGATCCAGATAATGATAATGAATTAGCAAATAAAGAATTATTAGATCATTGGATGCCAGTTGATCTTTACATGGGTGGACCAGAACATGCTGTAGGACATTTACTATATTCAAGATTTTGGAATAATTATTTATTTGATAAAGGATATGTTGGTGTTAAAGAACCATTTAAAAAATTACGTCATCAAGGTATGATATTAGGATCAAATGGTGAAAAAATGAGTAAATCCAAAGGTAATGTTGTAAATCCTGACGATATGGTAAAGCAATATGGTGCAGATTCTCTTAGACTTTATGAAATGTTTATGGGACCTATTGATGCTGCAAAACCTTGGGATCCATTTGGAATAGAAGGATCTAAAAAATTCTTAGAGAGAGTTTTTAGACTTTATACTGAAGAAAATAAAATAAAAGATGAAGCAAATAGTAATCTTGAAAAAATTTATCATCAAACTGTAAAAAAAGTTACAGAAGATTATGAAAATATGAATTTTAATACAGCTATTAGTCAAATGATGATTTTTATAAATGCTGTTTACAAGGAAAATATTTTTCCACTTGAATATGCACTAAATTTCTTAAAAATTTTAAATCCAATTTGTCCACATATTACAGAAGAATTATGGCAAATGTTAGGTAACAATGATACTATTACTTATGAACCATGGCCTATTTTTGATATTAATAAAACAATAGAAGAAAAATATCAAATGGTTGTTCAAGTTAATGGTAAGGTTAGAGGTAAAATTGAAATAGATACCAATACTTCTAAAGAAGAAATGGAAAAATTAGCATTAGAAATAGACAATGTAAAGAAATTTATTGATGGAAAAGAAATTGTTAAAATTATTACAATTCAATCTAAAATTGTAAATATTGTTGTAAAATAATTGGAGGTTTTATGAAGCTTTCTGTATCTATATTATCTATAAAGGAAAATTTAAAAGAAAATATCAAAAAGTTATGTGATTTAAAAATTGATTATTTACATTTGGATATAATGGATGGCAAATTTGTTCCTAATAAAACATGGACAATTGATGAATTAAAGCCTATTTTACCTATGTCTAGTAAACCATTTGATGTCCATTTAATGGTAAATGATTTAGACAAATATATAAATGAATATATTTCAATAAATCCTCTTTATATTACTTTTCACATTGAAGCATCATGTGATATAAAAAAGTATATTAATTTAGTTAAAAAAAATAATATAAATGTAGGTATTTCAATTAAACCTGATACTAATATTGATAAAATTATTCCATATTTAAAATATGTAGATTTAGTACTCGTTATGTCAGTTAATCCTGGTTTTGGAGGACAAAAATTTATTGAGGAAACTTCAAGTAGAATTGATTATTTATATGAGTATAGAAAAGAAAATAATCTCAAATATAAAATTGAAGTTGATGGTGGAGTAAATAATGTTACTATTAATAAGTGTAATAAAGCCGATATAGTAGTGGTTGGTAGTTATATAACGTGTAATGATTATGAAGAAAGTATTAAAAATTTGAATTTAAATTAAAAAGCACCTGAAGTTTTTTCTTCAAAGTGCTTTTTTTAGAAATACGAGGGGAAATAATATGAATTATAGAAATTTAATTTCTATACTATATAATATTCTGAATTTAAATTTTTTTATTTATATATAACTATCAATAATGGAAAAATCTATTAGTTTTTTTCTTTATTCCATGACTTTCTAAGCTTTTACAAGTATTTTCTGTAAATTTCTTTAAAAAGTTATAAAATAACTTAAAATTATGACTT
>CAKOXI010000038.1 GCA_934130045.1 uncultured Bacilli bacterium
GTGTAATACCGTATAAAAAATTCCCTACAATAAACCGTAGGGAATTCGATAAACTTAAATTTAAGTTCCTCGGTAGGAATAATTAAGGACTATATCCTCCTACTGTCTACGGTACTATATATTTTTTTCAAACAACAATAACATTATAACATATTATTAATTATTTGTCAAAATCATTTGTATTAATTTTAATTCCAGGACCCATTGTTGATGAAACTGTAATACCTTTGATATAAGTTCCTTTAACAACAGCTGGTTTATTTTTTATAATTAATGATACAAAAGCATCTAAATTTTCAAGTAATTTTTCTTCATCAAAAGATACTTTTCCAATTAGCGCATGAATATTTCCGTAGCTATCTGTACGATACTCAACACGACCTTTTTTAACTTCTTCTACAGCTTTTTTTGTATCCATTGTAACAGTTCCTGTTTTTGGATTTGGCATTAATCCTTTTGGCCCTAAAACTTTACCAAGTTTTCCTAATGCAGGCATCATGTCAGGAGTTGCAATCATTGTATCAAAATCAAACCAATTTTCTTTTTCAATTTTTTCTAAATAATCCATATCTCCTACATAATCAGCTCCAGCAGCTTGTGCAGCTTTAGCTTGATCACCTTTAGCAATTACTAAAACTTTTTTAGTTTTTCCTGTTCCATTTGGTAATACAAATGCTCCTCTTAATTGTTGATCTGCCTTTTTAGTATCAAGATTTAATCTCATAGCTATTTCAACAGAAGAATCAAATTTTGTAACAGCTGTACTTTTAACTAATTTAATAGCTTCTTCTTTAGAATAAAGTTTATTTTTTTCAACTAATTTAGAAACTTCAGTATACTTCTTTCCTTTTTTCATTTTTTACCTCCTTATGTGGTATATGCGGATTTTTCCTCCCACATAGGTAATATACCTATATGTAAATTTTATTTTTTTATTATTATTTTATTCTTCTACGTTAACGCCCATATTTTTAGCAGTTCCAGCAACAATTTTCATTGCTTCTTCTACTGAATAACAGTTTAAATCTGGCAATTTAATTTCTGCTATTTCTTTTAATTGAGCTTTAGTTAATGTAGCAACAACTTCTGTAGATCCTTTTTTTGAACCTGATTTAATTTTAGCAACTTTTTTAATTAATTCTGCTGCTGGTGGAGTTTTTAATATGAAGTCAAAAGTTCTATCTTCATAGATATTAATTTTAACTGGTACGATATCTCCCATTTTGTCTCTAGTAGCATCATTATATTTTGTACAAAATTCTTGTAAATTAATTCCTGTTGGACCTAAAACTGTTCCAACTGGTGGTGCTGGTGTTGCTTTACCGGCTGGAATTTGTAGACTAACTACTTTTGTAATTTGTTTTGCCACGAAAAACACCTCCTATATTTTTTTCGCGAGTGGTCATAATGCATCCGCGCTCCCACTTAAATTCTATATCAAATAATATAGCTATTTTATAATAGCACATTTAATTCAATTTGTAAATAATTTATTAAATTAAATTTAAATTAAGCTTTTTCAATTTCGGTTAACGAAACTTCAACTATTGTTTCTTGTCCAAATAAATCTAAAGAAATCTCCAATTTTTGATTTTCCATATCAACCTTTTTAATTTTTCCAAACATTCCTTCAAAAGGTCCGTTTATAACTTTTACTGTATCATCAATATTTAATTCATTACCTATTTCTAATCTAGATAATCCCATTGTACCAAGAATTTTATCAACTTCAGCAGGTGTTAGTGGGAAAGGTTTGGCACCCTTACCAGATGATCCAATAAATCCTGTAACTCCAGGTGTATTACGAACAATAAACCATGCTTCATCATTCATTATCATTTCAACTAAAATATAACCTGGAAACATTTTTTTAGTTGTCTCTTTTTGTTTTCCATTCTTAACTTCTATTTGTTTTACCTCTGGAACAACTACACGAAATATATAGTCTTCCATTCCCATACTACTAGCACGCATTTCAAGTTTTTCTTTTACTTTATTTTCATGTCCTGAATAAGTATTAACAACATACCATTCTTTTTGCATTATCCAACAATCGTCCTAACTAAAGCAATTCCTGAATCAGTTAAAGTAAAAAATAAACCAAAGAAAACTACAAAACTAATAGTCGCAATTGAATAAGTAATTAATTCTTTTTTGCTAGGCCATCTGACATTTTTCATTTCTTTTTTAACACTAACAAAAAACCTTGCTAATTTTTTCATATCCACCTCATTAATTATATGATTTTATTTCAAATAAAAAACACTTTCGTGCTCACATAAATGTTATCATATTTATTATGTTAAGTCAATAAATTTTATAAACAAAAAAAAGAAATATTAAGATTCTTTTTTCATTAATACTTCTTTTCTAGATAGATTTAATCTTCCCTTTTTATCAAAACCTAAAGATTTAACAACAATTTCATCTCCAACTTTCACTATATCACTTGGTTTTTCAACTCTTTTTTCATCTAATTGTGATACATGTACCAATCCTTCACATCCAGGCCATAGTTCAACAAAGCATCCAAAATCTTCTACTTTAACAACCTTGCCTGTATATATTTTATTATCTTCAACTTCTCTCACAATTGATTTAATCATTTCAGCAGTTTTTTCAATTATTTCAGAATCAGAATGATAAATTATTACTGTTCCATCATCCTCTAAATCAACTTTGACAGCATTTACATCAGTTACTGATGTTACACCACTTGCATCACATATTATTTTAGTAATCATTTCTCCACCGCGTCCGATAACTTCTTTAATTCTATTCGGATTAATTTTAAATGTTAAAGTTTTTGGAGCATATTTGCTGACTTCTTTACGAGGTTCTTTTATTGTTGCTTCAATTTTATCTAGTATTTCTAAACGTGCAATTTTTGCTTGAGCAAGAGCCTCTTTTAATATTTTCTTAGTAATTCCTTTTATTTTAATATCCATTTGTAAAGCACAAATACCATACCTAGTACCAGCAACTTTAAAATCCATATCGCCTAAATGATCTTCCATTCCTTGAATATCAGTTAAAATTGTGTAGTCATCACCATCAGTTATAAGACCCATTGCAATACCAGATACTGGTGCTTTAATTGGAACACCTGCCGCCATTAATGCCATACAACCTGCGCAAATACTAGCCTGACTTGATGAACCATTACTTTCTAATATTTCAGATACAACCCTAATAGTATATGGAAAAACATCTTCGCTTGGAATTACTTGAGCCAAAGCTCTTTCACCTAATGCACCATGTCCTATTTCCCTTCTTCCAGGGCTACCATATCTACCAGTTTCACCAACTGAAAATTGAGGAAAATTGTAATGTAGCATAAATCTTTTTTCATCTTCAATTGAAAGTCCATCTAAAATTTGATGTTCTCCTAATGCTCCCAATGTTACAACAGATAAACTTTGTGTTTGACCACGCGTAAACATTGCAGATCCATGTGTTCTTGGCAACAAATCAATTTCTGTAGATATAGGTCTTATTTCAGTCATACTTCTTCCATCAGCACGAGTTTTTTCTTTAACCACAATTTTTCTAAAAATTTCATATTCAATTTCTTCTAAAACTAATTTTACTTTAGTTACTAATTCTTCTAGTTCACTTTCCTTTAAATTTTCGTTTTCTAGAGTATATTTATTAACTATATCTTCTTTTACTTTTTCAATTGCAGCATATTTTTCTAGTTTATCTTTAATTCTCATAGCAGAATTCAAATTATCACTTGCTAAAATTCTTACTTCTTCCTTAAGTTCATCAGTAATTTCCAGCACTTCATATTGCATTTTTTCCTTTCCACAATATGATATAATTTCTTCCTGAAATGCAACAAGTTCTTTTATAGCTTCATGACCAAACATCAAAGCTTCTAGCATATCATCTTCACTTACTTCCTTGCTACCTGCTTCAACCATATTAATTGCTGTTTTTGTTCCCGCTACAGTTAGGTCAATATCACTAAGTTCTGTTTGTTCTTTTGTTGGATTTATTACAAAATTTCCATTAATTCTTCCTACTTTAACTCCCGCTATTGGACCATCAAAAGGGATTTCTGAGATAGAAACACATAAAGATGAGCCGAACATTGCAGCTATTTCTGGAGAATTATCTTGATCAACTGATAAAATTGTATTAACAATTTGTACCTCATTTTTAAAATCACTTGGAAACATCGGGCGCATTGGTCTATCAATCATTCTTGCAGCCAATGTTGCATTTTCAGTAGGTCTACCTTCCCTTTTTATAAAACCACCTGGAATTTTACCAACCGAATATAATTTTTCTTGATATAAAACCATCAAAGGGAAAAAATCAGATAATATGTTAGCATTTTTAGATACAACTGCTGTACTTAAAACAACAGTATCACCATATCTAACTAAAACTGCTCCAGAAGCTTGCTTTGCCATTTCACCTATTTCAATAGTTAAATTTCTTCCTCGAAAATTAAGTTCATATACTTTCTTCATTACAATTTCCTCCACAACATATTTTTTATTTTCTTTAACATAATTTTTAAAATTTTATATTATAAATATCCTTCAAAATAAAAGCACTCAAAAAAGAGTGCCTACTTAAAAATTATTTTCTTAATCCTAAATTTTTGATTACTTCACGATAACGTGTAACATCAATTTTCAATAAATAATTTAACATACTGCGTCTTTGTCCAACTTTCTTTAGTAATCCCCTTCTTGAATGAAAATCATGTTTATGTTCCTTCAAGTGTTCAGTTAAATTATTTATCTCTTCTGTTAAAATTGCAATTTGAACTTCTGGTGAACCAGTATCTCCTTCTGTTCTTGCAAATTTTTTAATAATTTCTTGTTTTTTTTCTTTGTTTAAAGCCATATTAAGCATCTCCTTCTTTTTAAATTCGCTTATTCTGAGTAAAAGTCAGGAATTCAATTACCAAGAAATAAGTACATATATAATATACACTATTATTTATTTTTTAGCAATGTTTTTTTAAATTTTTTAAAATATTTTCCAAGGTTTTAATTTAGAAACATCTTTTTCATATACTTTATATATTGCTATTAAAACATTTTTATACTTAAAAGCAACAATATCATTATCATATCTATTTTGCAAAATTGAACCATTTTTAATCTTAAGTCTTAAAGTTTCATCTACATCTATAATTAAATATCCATCCAAACAATCCAACATATTTAAAATTTCAAAATTACCGTTTTCTATTTCCTCTATTTTATAACTATTTTCAATCAAAAATTTTCCCTGTTTAGTTCTAATTAAATCTGACATAATACCAATAGTATTTAATTTATTTGCAATATCTCTAATTAAACTTCTAATATATGTGCCCTTACTTACTAGACATTTAAATTTAAAAATAACTTTATCATTCTCATATTTAATTTCATCTAGCAATTCAATTCTTTTTATTTCAACTTCTCTTTTTGGTAATTCAACGCTTATATTACTTCTTGCATATTCATATAATTTTCTTCCATTAATCTTAACTGCAGAATATATAGGCACTTCTTGGTTATAATTACCTATCATACTATTTAAAGCTTTAACAATTTCTTCGCGAGATACATTTACTTTCCTTTTTTCCAAAACACTACCTGTACTATCTAATGTATCTGTTTTAACACCTAAGGTAACTTCTGCCACATACTCCTTTTCATCACAAGTTAATATTTCTACCAATTTTGTAGATGTTCCAATACATAAAACCAATACCCCTTGGGCTATAGGGTCTAATGTTCCAGTATGTCCAATTTTTTTTGTATTAAGTATTTTACTTACTTTATTAACAACATCACGACTTGTGTAATTTTGGGGTTTGTTAATTATTAATATACCATCCATATAATCACCACTATTAATATATCATATTTTTATTAATTAAACAAAAAATAAGGAAATAATCCTTATTTTGTATATTGGATATTACATCCTTCATGAACTTTCATAACATCATTTAATTCTTGACATGATTCTTCCATAATTTTAAATCTTGTTTTTACTTGTTCATATTGATCTTTAGAATCTGCAAAACCTCTTAAATTTTTGTAAACATTATATCCCATAAATCTTGAATAAGCAAGTGCATTTGTACTAATTGCAAATGTTGCCCCAGCTCCACAATCAGTTAAAGATGTACAAGTTTTATCACCCATATAGAAATTACTAAAATTATTTAAAGTTTTAATAGCTTTTGTATTATCTAATGAAGCATTAACAGACATCTTTAATGAATTATAAACATTTTGTTTTGCTTCTTCATCATAAACTGCAACACTTATATCAACAAAATCATTTATTTCATAACTCATAACATTTAATTGATCTTTTTTCAAAACTTCCTCTTTATTATCTGTTGTATTAAAGTATGCTATCATTGGCGTATCTATAGTATATTTTGAATCAAATTCATTTTTTAATTTGTAATAATCATCAATATCCAATTTTCTAATTCTATTTATAGCTCTATCCTTAACTTTACCAGTAGGATTGTAATCATATGTAACCTCTACTGCAACTAATTCTTCAGTATATGAATCGATAATTTCCTCTTCTGTATATCCTAAATACTTAATTGCAAATAAAGTTTCATCAATATTTGTATTTAATATCATTCTTGATTGATTATAAGATGTAATTGCATCTCTTACTGACGCCGCTTCAACCATAAGAGTAGCTGCATCATCTGGAATATACCCTCTATCAATTAAAGTTTGTTTTAAATCTTCTGAAATAAAATCAATATTATAAATATAAACCGTAGAATATAAATCAGCTTTTGTAAATAATTTACCAGAAGATTTAACAATATTATGACATTTTAATTCTTTATATAAACTATCTGTCAATTGTTCAAAAGTATTTAAATCCATTTCAGTATATATATATTTTCCTGTTTTAATAGTTTCTGTATTTTTAGTAGTAACGGTTGTTTCTTTCTTAGTAGTCTTTTCAACATTTTTTGTTGAAGTTGTAGTAGTTGTTACTACTGGTTCCTCCTTTGTTGTAACCACTGTTGTTACTATAGATTCTTCTTTTACATTTGGAACAGTTGTTACTACTGGCTCTTTTGTTGTAGAAGATTCTATTTCATAATTAGGTTCAAAACCATTACCATATATATTAACAATTCCAGATTCTATGTAGAAGTTATTATCATTTTCATTTCCATTAACAAATATACCCTTTTTACCATCTTCAGCAGTAACCTGTTTTGAAGTAGTTTCACTAGAAGTAACTACACTTGTTGTTTCTTCAATTAAAGTATCAATTGAACTTGTTGAATCAATAGTATCAAAACTAGTAATAGAATCAACACTTGTACTTTCCTTCTCCTCACTATTACTACTATTAGAACATCCAACCAATGTTGTGGAAATTCCACCTGCCACTAATACAGCTAATAATCTTTGATTTAATTTTAAATTTTTCATTTTTTTCAATCCCCCTTCTTGAATTGATGATTATAATAGCACTTTATTTTTTAGTTGTCAACTATTTTTTATATTTTTTTCATTTTTTTAATAAAAATAGTCTATTTCATGCGAAACAGACTAATAACTAAGTAAATTTACCTAGTAAAAAACACTGTGGTGCGGGTGAAGGGACTTGAACCCCCATGCCTTACGGCGCTAGATCCTAAGTCTAGTGCGTCTGCCAATTTCGCCACACCCGCATTTATGGTGGACCTTGTAGGACTCGAACCTACGACCGCCCGGTTATGAGCCGGATGCTCTAACCAACTGAGCTAAAGGTCCATTGCATCACTGCTTTTATATAATAACACATTAATATATATTATGCAATAATTTTTGAAAATATTTTTAATTTTTCAAAACAAAATATGCTATTTTTGTAGCATATTCAATAAATTTATCTTAAAAATATCTTTTTCCGAGTGTTCTTTTGAAACCATAACACCTTTATATGTAACTAATTCTGACTGGTGTCCCTCACTTAAAATATCAACTGGTGTAATCTTATCTAACATAATGATCTTTTCATTTCGATAAACAATATAATGTAATTTAATGCTTTCATGCACTTTTTCAAACATAATATCAGTTGGTAATTTCAATTCATAAGTAATAGTATTTAAATTTTTATCCGTAGAAACAATTTCACCTAATAATTTTCCTTCTTTTAGTGATGGATAAAATTCAAAATATAATTTCTTATATGCCAACATATTATATTTCTTTAATGAACGTTCAAGCTTTCTAAACTCATTTTCATTAATATATTCAAAAATATATGTTGCATTCATTAATATCACCTCGATTATTATATTATATGTTCATTACATTATATTCCTATCTTACTACATAAGATTAACATAATTTGTTTTTTTTGTCAAATCTCTAAAAACAAAATTTAAAAAAGCTATAACATTTTGTATAGCTTTTTTACTACAAACTTCCCCTAGTTTGACAGTTGTACTATAAAAATCCTTTCTAGATATTGAAAAATCTAGTTTTTTTATTATTTTATACT
>CAKOXI010000039.1 GCA_934130045.1 uncultured Bacilli bacterium
CACTTACCCTAATTGTTTTGATACGTTCTAATAATTCATCAAAATATTTTGTATCATATTTATTTCCATTTAAAAAACGTTCATCATTTAATGCAAAACCCTTTGTCATATACTCTTTTAAAATTTTTGTAGCCCATATCCTAAATTCCGTTGCTTTTTTCGAATTAATTCTATACCCAACAGCGATTATGGCATCCAAATTATAAACTTCAGTATTATATTTTTTACCATCTTTAGCAGTTATTTCCATTTTGGAAACAACTGATTTTTTTTCTAATTCATTTTCTTCAAATATATTTTTTAAATGTTTCGATATCGCCGGAACACCTACTTTGAATACCTTAGACATTCCTTTTTGCGATAACCATAATGTTTCATCTTTATAAATGGCATCTACTATAATATTACCTTCATTATTTTTATATATAATTAATTTATTATCTTCCATCAATACTCTCCTTTAGTTTTTCATAACTCCTGCGCATTAATTTTTTAGCATTTTTCAAGAAAAAATATGCTTAAAATGTAAAAAGAGATTTTATTTTTTCCTTTATTTTCAAAGGTTTAATAATGTTTTTTCATAACTTTCCATATATCAGTTGATATTTGTTTTATTTTCCATAATATTTATTCATACAAAATCTCCTTTAATTTAATGTTAAGCTTCAAAAATGTATTTAAATATATAGTTAAACTAATTATAAATATTTACAAAGAACCCCTATAACATTACTTTCATTTTCTGTTTCAAATAATACCTTTTTCATCTTTTATTTTCTCTTTTTGTTCCATATCTATTATCCATTTTATATCCTCTATTGATTTATCAATATTAAATATACCATTACCCACTGAATAATACACTGGATATATATTGATTAATATTAATCTTTTATTTTCAAAAATAATTTCTAATAATTTTTATTTTTACACAAATGATATGGTTTTACTATATCTTTAACATTCTTAGAAGCTAAGAATAAATAATCATTTATATCAATAAAACAAGTGTTTTTTAATTTTGAGTTAATATAACTAATAACTTCAATCATATTTGCCCTTATTTCTACTTCATACATTGAATTTTCATCTATTAATTGCTTATTATCTACTATTTTAGATAATTCAGAATCAAACTCTATTATCCCAAGTGCCCTTAAAGTTTGTGGTATTTTATAATCTGCACATCCTACCAAATGACTATAATCAACTTTCGTACCATTAATAAGTTCTTTTATATGTAAAATATCAGAAGTTAATAATTGAGCTAATTTATAAAAATATATTTTTTGATTATTGTATTCTCTTACATCGGAAAAGGCATTAAAATTATTAATAATAATATCAAACAATTCATCATCATTATTAATATTCTTAATATAATTATAAAAATTACCATTCATTTTTTTATTAACTATATCACATATTGAAACAACAGTATCGTATCTTTCCTTTAAAAATGGAATATCAACATTACCTCTTAATATGTCAGAAAACTCTTTAAATGAAACATTTGAAAAATCAACTTTATCAACTTTCCTTACATAAGTTAATAAGGCATATAATAAAGCATCACAACCATCCTTTTTCCCATCTAATGTCTCTATTGTCCATTTAGGTTGCCCCCAAAAGCAATAATCTATTGAGTCAAATATCAACATAAAATTAATTATTTTATCAATATCCATATCAAATAAATTATATGGGTTACTACTAAGCCAAAATTTTAAATTTCTTAAATCAATATTTTTTATATATTCGTCTAATACATCATAATTGATTGATACATATTTACTGTTTTTTGCAACATAATTACATGATTCTTTTATTTTTTCTAACATATTACCACTTCCTATATTAATTAAATAATATTCTATATTGTTTGTTACTAAATGAATATTTTTAATTACACATTCATATCGCTTAATACTAACTTTATAAAAGTTTTCCTAATTCAACTATGATTATATCATTTATGTTTTAATACGTAAATAATCAAAAATTTTTATAAATTTAAATATTTCGATTTTAACTACATTTACTATCTTTTATCATTAATTAATGAATCACTAATCTATATTTTTTTTATCGTTAGTAGCTTTTTCATAGTAATTGAAATTATTTTTTTTCTTAATACAAATCGCTAAATTATGTTACACAAAGCAAGGCTGTTGATTATTTAAAAGCAGAAAAATTTTTTCACAATTTCTGATTTCTTTATATAACACTTTATTTTTAACAAAATACAAATTATAAAGATAAAATTGTAAATATAAACAACAACTAAATTTATATTAAATTATCAGAAATAATTATATATATCAGCCTTATACAATTTAACTATTTCTTATATACTAAAATAGAATCTTTTATATTTTCATCTTTAAGCTTTATTCCCTTAACCCCTGGAAATGTAATAATTTTTGTTTTATATTCTTTAAGTAAACCTAAAGTTTTTTTCAAATCATAAATTGGACACCAATCAATTTGGTATTTTGTATTTTCGGTTGTTTCATATAAATAACTTATTAATAATTTACCATTAGCTGTTAACAATTGACTAAATTTGTCCACCATTATTTTTACAGAATTTCTCGAAATATATGTTCCTATATTTGATAACCAAATATTATCATATAAACAATTTATATTTTCTTTAAAAATATTGCCTATTATAAAATTAGGATATACCGTTTTTAATTTTGTTTTTAAAGTCTCAAACGAAGTATTTTCTAAATATGGATTAATTTTTTCGATAACTGCTGTTCTATCCTCATCTAACATAAATAGTTTATTTCTAACCTGCTCTCCATTATATATATTTAGTATACTATCCCAAAACAAGTATGATTCATAATCTAATAATTTCAGTGTCAATTTTATTTGTTCATAATATTCTTTATCAAAAACAAATTTATTTTCCTTAAATACTTTAGGATAATCCTTATACCTAAAGAATCTTAAAAATTCTTCCTTAGATAATTCAATGACTCCTGCTGCTTTTAAATTATAATAATACTTTGTAAAAGGATTTATATCTATAATTGTTATTTTTTTGCAACCATTTAATATAGCATTAAAAACTTGATCGCCAGATGAACCTACAGTTAGTAAACTTTTATCTTTTAAATTAAAATTTTCAATATATCCAGATATATTCTCTGTGGTAAAAGGATATATTTTTAAAAAACCTTTATAATATGATTCATCACATATTATTTCATCATTGCATATTTTTATTGCACTTTCTAATATATTTTCAAAATAATTAACCATAATATTCTCCTTTTATTTAATCTCTATATATTTTTCAAATTATCATTTATGAAAAGTAAATTTAGTGTTATATTTCCAAAAAGACAAAATAAATATCAGTTGTTAGTTACAACTATTTATCAATTTCATTTATATTTCCTAAACATTAACTACAATAATTTTTTTAATCTAATCATACTAAAAGTCAATCAATAGTGAGTTTGTTATTAATTTAAATTATTAATTACTTTCCTCAATATTATGTGTCTAAATTAACTAATTACCTATTTTCATTGATTAATAATTTTATAAGAACTATTTAATATATTTAATTTGTATTAATAATAAAATACAAACTTTTAATTTTTTATTTATTACTTTTTTAATTTGGAAAAATATTCCAAATTTTCACTCTTTAACTGAGTAGCAGAAAAATCTATATAAGATGACTTAATTAACATTTTATTTTTCTCATAAAATTATCTAAATAAATGATGATATTCTTTATATATGTCAGTTGTTACTTCATCCATTATATTATCTTCCAATATATTATCTGTACATTTTTTCTTAAAAATATTATAAATTTCTAAAGCAATCATATCATTTATAATTTCATTATAATATTTATTTTCTTCACTTTCATAATCAAAACCACACTTAACTGTAGTTTTGCCATTCTTAATAACAAATTCAGAACTTATAGCATGATTTATTTCATGAAATAAAGTCATATCATCGACAGAAAATATAGGCAATGCAACAATTCTTTTAATTCTATCATTAATGGGAATATTAAATTCGCATGGAAATTGATTTTCATCATCTCTTAATGCTATACCTATACAATATGTTAATAATTCTTTATCCGCTAAAAGTTTTTCATCAGAAGAACCAACTATTTTATTTATACCCAATCATAAACATTATGAATTGTTACCTTCTGTCTATAAAAATTATTTGTAACTAAATGAATTATATAAGGAATAGCAAATAATATTTTTTTTAACTTACCATCAACACTATTTTTTAAACTATCAACAATATAAAATATTGTAAAATCCTTAATATAATACAAGAAACTAATATCATTAAACCTAGTAGTTATTATATTTCTATAATTTTCCCCATAAAACTCAATAAATGATTCCAAAATTAAATCTTTATGATCTGTTATTCTATTTGTAATTTTTTCAGTATATTCTTTTTTTATATTATCAATTTCTATACCCATTAAAATCTCTCCCTTTGTTGCGTTATATTATATCATTTATATTTTAATACGTAAATAATTAAAAACAATGACACAAAATAAGGGAATTACCCTTCTCATTTAACAAAATTACATATAATATATGATATTTTTTCGCACCGTATCTATCAACATTTATTAATAAATCATAATTATTTTAATGTGTTCATTCTCTATTTATATAAAATTTATAATACTTTTGTTTTTCCTTGTTTATTTTATTAATTTATTTTAAGGCATTTGTCCCACTTAAATCATAATATTTAACCGACCTTTTAATCTTATTACCATCCTCACTATACAAATAAATATTTAATCAACAATATTATAAATTGAATTAATTAACGCACTAATAACACATGATAATACAAAAAATAATATAAATTTGTTAATTAATTTTTTCATATTTTTCTACTTTCTTTCTACAAAAAAAAACATAGATTCATTTTGAAAATATGTTATTTTACCTTTGCTTATTAATTGTAGCATAAAAAAATTTTATTTAGTTTCAATATTTATATTTCCAACACCACCACTTATTTTAATACAATTTTCTCCATTTCCAATAATAGTGTCGTCTAATATTTTATCATCATTAAAAGTTATTTTACCAAGTCCCTTATTAACGTTAATTTTATAGTTATCAGCATCTAAACTTAGGTATAAGTTAAGATCTCCAACACCTGTATTTATATTACTATTTCCAGTAATATCAGATTTAATTTTAGTATTTCCTACACCTAAATCTAAATCAACATTTGCAATTTCACCAGAATTTATATTTATATTTCCAGCTCCTCCATTTATTTTTGATTCTTCAGATACAATTAATTTATCTATTGCTACATTTCCAGCACCTAAATCTAAATATAGATTTTTGGTATTTAACTGTTCAATAAAAACTGTTCCAGCACCAATATTTATTTTTACCTCATCAATTTGTTTCATATTTTCTGGTATACATATAATAAGTTCTCCAATATCTATTTTTCCCAAAAACCAATTTGCCACTTTATCTTCTTTTATTTTAATAGCTCCATTTTCATTTGAATACTTTATGTTTGAATTATTTGTTTTTACTTCAAATTTATCACCGGTTTTAATTTGTAAATTTGAAGATTTTATATCTAAGTTTAATGACAAAAATTCTTCTACATCATTTGATATTGTAACCATATTTTCTAATAATAAATTTTCTTTAAAATTAATAATACCAATTGCATTTAACAATCTATAACCTGCTGATAAAACTATCGATATAATTGTAATAATTAAAAAGATTCCAAATGCAACCGCGCAATATTTTATTATTTTTTGAGCAGTTGTCATTTAATTTCTACACCTCCAAACATACAAGAGGCATTAATGTAAATAGTATATGAATTCTCATCTACATTACATTTTTTATTATTTGATACGCCACCAAATATTGAATTTGACTTTATTTTTACCTTACAATTATCGGGAATATAAATGTCTATTCCACCAAAAATACTACTTGCATTTATAACAATATCTTCATTTATAATGGCTTTTCTTAGGTCTAATTTTATTCCACCAAATATTGCATTCAAATTAGATCCTTTAAATTCTTCACCATCAAAATTCAAATTTTGACCAGAAAATGTAGCTGTATAACCATCATTAAAACTTAAATTTTCATTTAATTTTTTTATTTTTTCATTTACTTCTTTATTGATGTTATTCTTAAAAATAAGAGACAATCCAATAATTACAAAAATTAGTGGGAAAATAAGTTTCCATATTAATTTGAAGTCAAATAATCCTCTACAAGCTAGTAATAAAAGCAATCCTATTATTAAACCAATAATATTTCCTGTTTTATCTTTTTCAGTTACTAACCCAATAAATGTTGGTACAATAATAAACAATGTCCACCAACCATCAAAAAACAAATTTATATTAAATATATCAAGTGCATTTCCTCCTAATATTACACCAATTATAATTAAAATTAACCCCCACATAATATCACTTATTCTTTTCATATTAATCATCTTCCTTTTTTTTAAATATTTAATATACTATATATAATTCTTTTAATGTACTATTTAATTAACTTTTTATATTCGTATGTTTATTTTTTACCTCAATTAAAAATTTTCTTAAATTTTTCATTCATTAATTAAATCTTTTATTAACTTTCCAGCTTCAGATAAATTATCATCATTAAAATTATTTATAGATGCACCTGGAATTAATAGTGCTGATGACTCATTTTTATCCGATAATGACCAAACTGCATAACTTAAATTATTATTATTCATGAATTCTACCCACTTTAAAGTTTCTTCTTTATCTATTATACCATTTCCAGATACATCACTTACTCCCCATTCACTTACAAATATAGGGATACTTTTTAAAGCTTCTGCTGTTCTTTCTCTTAACCATTCCTTATGTGATGCAGAATAAAAATGAAGCGCATACATTGTATTTTTATCGTTTATTTTATTATTTGCTGGTTTATCAACTTCTTGACTCCAAGTAGGAGTTCCAACAATTATTATACTGTCTTTACTATTTTTTCTTATAACACTAATGACATCTTCAGCATACGGCTTTATATTACCTTCCCAAGTAACATTGCCATTTGGTTCATTACATATTTCATATATTACATTTGGATAATCCTTATATTTTTGACTGATTTTTTCAAAAAATATTTTAGCTTCTTCTTTATGTTTTAAAGGATCTCCATCACTTAATATATGCCAGTCAATTATTACATACATATCCAATTCTTTTGCATACTCTACTATTTCTTCAACACTATCAATCAAACTAGGATTACTTATATAACCATTTTCTTCCGTATACAATGCGATTCTAAACAAATTTATATCAAGATTATCTTTTAAGCTTTTCATCATTTCCTTACTAGCAAATTTTGAATACCACTGTAATCCATGTGTACTAATTCCTTTTAATCTAAAAGGTTCACCATTTTCATTAACAAGTATATTATTTTCTATTCTAAGCCAACCATTATAACTTACAAAATTGTTTTTTTCTACATTTTTAGTTTCAGAATTTTTTTCTTCATCCTTTTCCCCTTTCTTT
>CAKOXI010000040.1 GCA_934130045.1 uncultured Bacilli bacterium
TTTTTACAAATAGTTAACATTTTTATTACCACCTTTTCTATTATTCATGATATCATTTTTTACTGTTTTTATCAATATTATTACTTATCTTATTTATGGAAAAATTATATCATTTTTATTAATTATTGTCATTATTTTTATAATAATCACACATGTTTTTTAATTTGCACGTACTGCAACTAGGATTTTTTGATTTACAATAATATCTACCAAATAATACTAATTGATGATGAAGTCTACCTAAATTTTTATAATTAAAAAATTTATTTAATTTTTTCTCTATAGCTTTAACATCATCATCCAATTTAGCTAAACCAAGTCTAATACTAACTCTAGCTACATGTGTATCAACCGCAATGCAATTCTCATCATACAAATTACTAAGTACAACATTAGTAGTTTTTCTTCCAACACCTTTAAGTGATTCTAAATAAAATCTATCATTTGGAACAATTCCATTATAATTTTTAATTAAAGAATCAGCAATCTCCTTAATATAAATGGCCTTTTTATTAAATGTACCAAGTGGTTTTATAATATTAGCTATATCACTTGTTGATGCACAAGCTATAGATTCTAAACTGGGATATTTATTAAATAATTTACTTGTAACCATATTAACTTTTTTATCGGTTGTTTGGGCACTTAACATAACTGCAATCAACAGTTCATAATCCTTATTATAATTTAATTCACACTTAGGATTTGGAAATAATTCATCTAAATATTCAATAATATTATTCATTACTATTCAACCAATCATAATCTATTAGATCTTTTTTTTCTATTTTTTCTTCTCTTTTAGTTTTAAAATTATTTTTATTCTTTTCTACATCATCTTTATTATTTATTCCTTTTTTCTTCCATTCATATAAAATTTTATCAATATATCTTAAATTAGTAACACCATTAAAAACAGCTTCTTTTAATGCTAAAATAATCAATTCTTCACTATAGCCTATTTCCTTCCAACCATTTATAAGTTCATATTCAACAGGAGATAGTGTTCTTGCAAATTCACGTTCAAACGTATCAAATAAATTTTCAGTTTCTTCTTTATTTTGTGAAGAATCATTTACAACTAAAAAAGCTAACTTACTATATAAATTTTTAAAATCAATATATTCTTCTCTTATATTATTATTTTTTCTAACACTTATAGATAAAAACCCTTTTTCCTCTAAGGAACTTACTTTTTCTAAGACTTCTGGAATAGTTAAACACATTTCATCAGAAATTTTCTTAGGATTAAAAATATCACTATCATTTAATAGGTATATTATTAATAATAATTCATCACTAGATAATTTTAAATTTTTATAATTTAACAATAATAATCTTGGAAAAGATACATTACCACTTTCTATCAGTTTTATAATATTTTCCATCATACTAATCACCATAAATATTATAAACGATTTTTAGTTAAAATTCCACTTTTATTTTGGTATAGTTATAACTTCATAATCATCATCAGTTATTTTTAATGCATAATAACAATTTTCTTCTATTTCATAATTATCAACCCATTTTGTATAATTTGATTCCTTAAATAAATTTTTTATATCTTTGGAGTAAAAAACTGCTTTTATATTATCATTAACATTAAATTCTTTATCTAAAGATATAAAAAAAATAAAATCGCAATTACTTATATCTTTATTTATACCACTTTCTACAATACAAAAATTATATTTATTATTATTAATACTAACAATATTATTATTTCCAACAATTGAATAATTAGAAAAATTCACATAATTTCTAATATAATCCTTCATAGTATACTTAATATTTATGTCAATTTTAATATTATTTTTAATAAAAACATTATCCAACTTATTAGACACAAATTTACTTAAATCATTATTAAAATCCTTACTATTTTTTAAATCAAGAACTAATAAATTGTTCTTATCTTTGTCCATAATTAAAATTGCCTTATTATTACTAGATGATAAAAATGTAAACAATATTTCATTTTCATATAAATTAAAATTAATTTTTTCAATGGAGACATTTTTTACCTTATAACTAATTATTAATAAACAAATACAAAACATAATAATAATAAATACAATTCTTTTCATAAAAAAACACCCTATTATAAGGTATGTTTTGTCGTTTTATTTATACTTTAAATTAATATAACTCAAAATAATTTCATTTTTATTTTCTAAACGGTTGCTTAAAATTAAATGTTCTATATCTTTTATTATATCACCAATATCATATTTTTTATTTACAATATCTTTTAATGAATTTAAATCAAAATTGATTTCACTACTATTGTGAATTGGTAAGGAATTATATTTTTCTTCTATTAAATTAGTATCTATATTTTTTACCTCTGCAGCTATTTTTAATATAGTTAAATTATTATTATAAATTACATGATTATCAAATAAATCCTTATCATTAAGTTTATTAACCGATGTTATGATATATTTTTCTGCATTTGAAAAAGAATAAGTATCAATAACTCCTAACTGACACCAAATTCCCATAAGGGATGGAGTAATTATTAATTTATCTAAATTCTTAAGTTCTAAATGTTTATCTAAACCAAATTCTAAAATTAAATCAATTCCTCTTTTTATATTAGGTGATAAAAAAATTTTCTCAAGTTCTTTTCTTTTATAAAAATATGACAAATTACTTAATAAATATCCATATTGTTTGATATAAATTTTTAAATTTTCATCAATTTCAAAATTTAAAGTTGTAGCAAAACGTATAGCTCTTAAAATACGTAGAGAATCCTCCTTAAGACGTCTCTTAGGATTACCAACCATTTTTATTAAATGATTATTTATATCATCTCTCCCCTTATAATAATCAATATAATTTAAATCACTAGTTAAACAAATAGTATTCATAGTAAAATCACGTCTTTTTAAATCCGTTTTTAAATTTTTAACAAATTTAATTTTTTTAGGATGTCTAGAATCAATATAACCAGATTCTTTTCTGAATGTCGTTATTTCATATCTTTTATCCTTATAATTTAATACAAATGATCCATATTGACTAGTAGTTATTTGTTCACCAAATATATTTTTTAAATCAAGTTCCGTTGCACTTGTACAAATATCAACATCACTATTTTCATGATTCATATAAAAATCTCTAACGAATCCACCAACAATATAAGCTTTGAAATTATTATCTTCTATTTTTTTTAAAACCTCTATAGCATCATTTAAAATAAATATCACCTCCAAAAGAAAAAAGGCAAAATGCCCTCATTCTTAAAATTAGTTTAAAGCTTCTTTTAACTTAGAACCAGCTTTAATTGTAACAGCCATTTTAGCAGGAACTGGTACAACTTCTCCTGTTCTTGGATTACGTGCAGTAGTTGCTTCTTTTTTCTTAGCAACAAAAGTACAGAAACCAGTTAATGTAACTTTACCTTCTTTTTTTAATCCTTCTTCAACACTTTCCATCATTGCATCTAAACTACGAGCAGCATCTGCCTTTGTTAAACCTGTTTTTTCTGCAATAGCATTTACTAAATCTGTTTTTGTCATATTATACCTCCTAAATTGTATATAAGCTATCTTGCCTACATTTAAAGAATAACATTTTTTTTTAGGTAAATCAATAGTTTTTATAAACATTTATAAGATTTATATAAATTTTTTTATGTTTTAACAACTAAATAAATAACTGAAAATTTTATTTACTAAATATATCTATAAATTCCCTAACAGTTTCTAGATCACTAAAATGAATTTTATCATGATTTATTACTTGATAATCTTCATGACCTTTTCCTAATATAAGTAAAATATCATTTTTTTCTAACTTTTTTAAACCTTCAAATATTGCTTCTTTTCTATCATACTTAATCATATAATTATCCTTTTTAACACCGGATATAATATCATTCATAATTAAATGATTATCTTCCGTTCTAGGATTATCATCAGTAAAAATTACAAAATCTGATTTAGATGTTGCTATTTCACCCATGATAGGTCTTTTTGTTTTATCCCTATCTCCACCACAACCTATAATAGTTATAACTTTCCCTTTTTTATATTCCAAAACATTATCTAAAATATTTAAAACTGCATCAGGAGTATGGGCATAATCAATAATAATAACAGAGTCCTTATATCTTAAAGTTTCAAAACGACCACTTGGTGCTTTTAAAGTAGATGATAAATTTATAATTTCCTCTAGAGAATATCCCATTTTATTTAAAATAATGAGTAAATTCATATAATTATAAATATTATATTTACCAGGTATATTTAATTTTACATCATACTCTTTATTTTGATATTTAAATGAAAATTCCACTGAATCAATGTGTAGTGAATATTTTGTTATTTTATAGTCAGCTAAATCATTTAATCCATATAAAATATTATTATTTTCTTTTAAGCAAAAATCTTTATAATACTTATCATCACTATTAATTACAGCAACTTTATCATTACGTAAATTTTTAAATAAAATTAATTTAGCCTGTTCATAATTTTCTAATGTTTTATGAAAATCTAAATGATCTTGAGTTAAATTAGTGAAAGCTGCATAATCAAATTCAATTCCCATAACTCTACCTAATGACAATGCATGACTACTGACTTCCATCGCAATTACTTTTACTTCATTTTTAATACAGTAATCAAACATTTCATATAAATCAATCAAATCTGGTGTTGTGTTATCCAAATCTTTTACTTTGCCATCAACATAAAATCCAATTGTACCAATATAAGCAGTTTTAACACCCAACTTAGTTAGAGCTTGATAAATTAAATAACAACTAGTGGTTTTGCCATTAGTACCAGTAATTCCTATAAACTTTATTTTAGATAATTGTTCATTATATTGCTCTTTTAAATATTTAGCTAAATATTCACGAGTATCATTTACAAGAATAGTAGGAACACTGTATTCTCCATACTCTGCAATAATTTGGCTAGCACCTGCTAAAATAGCTTTTTCTATATAATCATGTCCATCAACATATAATCCCTTTATGGCAACAAACGTATCGCCCTTTTTTACTTTTCTAGAATCTACTTGTATCATAAAACTCTCCTATTCATTAAATAAATCTGGTAAATCATTTTCTAATAAAACATATGTTTCATTATCCTTTAATTTTTCCATTAAAACAAAAGCTTCTTTTACATCATTCAATATAAATATATGTTTCTTAGAATAATTTTTTGAAATTAATCCCTCATATATTGGTTTAGTTTGATGTTCACCTATCAAAATTACTTCATCACAAACACTAGATATATATTCTCCAAATTTATAATTTAAGTCATATTGATGAGGTCCTAATTCAATCATACCTGGTGTTACAATAATTTTTTTACCTGGCATCATATTTAAAACTTCCAAAGCCATTTTAGAACCAGTTGGATTTGAATTAAAAGCATCATCAATTAAAAACATATCTTTATATTTTATTAAATTTAATCTGTGTTCTGTTGGTACTAAACTTTTTACTGCCATCTGCATTTTTGGAATTGGAACTTTAAGATCATAAGCAACTGCAAGCGCATCCAATATATTATAAATATTGTGTCTTCCTAATAGCTTAGTTTCAAAATTATATTCGTGAGTATCTCCCTTAAATCTCACTTTAAAACTAGTTCCATTATAGGATAGATTTATTGAACTTGCCTTAATATCTGCATCATTATCTATTCCAATCCAAATTACCCTACAATTATTTTTTATTTTATAATTTACTTGTTTTTGATCATCACGATTTAGTATAGCAACTCCATCACTTGGCAATGATTCAATAAGTTCAAATTTACCTTTTACTATATTTTCTTCACTTTTAAAAGTCTCTAAATGGGCTACCCCAATAGTAGTAATAATACCATATTTAGGATGAACTAAATCACATAAAATTTTAATATCTTTTAATTTACAAGCACCCATTTCCGCAATAAAAACATTGTCAAACTTATCAAGTCCATTATTAATTGATTTCATAAGTCCATAAGGAGTATTAAAACTTTTTGGGGTTGGATAAGAATTAAATTCACTGCTTAAAATAGTATTTAAAATATTTTTACTGCTAGTTTTACCATAACTACCTGTTATACCAATTATATTTAAATTAGACATATTTTTTAATTTTCTTTTAGCCTTATTTAAGTAATAATAATAAACAAATTTTTCAGCTGGAATATTTATTATATTTAATATAAAAGTTATTATAAAAGAAAAATATCCAAATAAAGAAATATATAAATATCCATAAAAATCATTATAATTTTTACAAACAAATATAATTAAAATAGTAAATAAAATAAATAATGTAAAGTATAATCTTTTTACTCTACTTGTTATAGCAAACTTTTTCTTTTGTTGTTCTTTTTTTATTAATTTTAATTCTATATAAAAGCAAATAAAATAAGTTATTCCCATAATATACACAACATAATTTTTAAATAATAAATTAGTTAATAATAAAATTATAAAAATTATTATGTCATAGGTAATAAAAGATTTTCTTAAGTTTTTAAAAATCCATTTAATATATCTATTACTAACATTATAAGAATTTTGCTGTAACATATAAATTGATTTACGATATTTTAATACCATATATAATATAAAAGGTATTAGTGAAATTAAAAATTTTGTCATATAATACACCTCTACAATGATTATACAATAAAATTGAAATAAATAAAATAAAAAGAAATGGTTTTACATTCCTTAAACACTCTTACAAATATTAATTAATTTTTAACTTTGATACTTCTTTTATACTCAAGCCTGTTACTTTTGATATTATATTTATATCTATATTTTCATCAACCATTGATTTTGCAACCTTAACAATACCTTGTTTTTTACCTAGTTTCTCACCTCTTTTTTGTCCTCTAACTTCTCCATCCATAACTCCACATTCATACGCAGCTCCATAATCTTCTTTCTCATTTCTCATTAATTCTACAATATCTTCCATATTCTTTCTATCCTCCTTATTTAAATTAAA
>CAKOXI010000041.1 GCA_934130045.1 uncultured Bacilli bacterium
CCATATTACCATACATTTTAGCTTCTTCAATAATTATATCAAAATCTTTTTTATTATTTATCGTGGCATTTAGTAATCTATATCTTAAATTTAAACTACCCATAATTGCAAGCGCTATTGTTGTTTTACCAATACCGGGTTTTCCATATAAAATCATTGAAAATAATTTATTGTTATTAACGAGATTTCTAATAACTTTATTTTCTCCTAATAAATGTTTTTGACCTATTACTTCATCTATATTATTAGGTCGCATTTTTATAGCAAGTGGTTCATTCATAAATATCACCTAAGTTTATTTTATCAAAAAAACAAATAAATTAAAATAAAATAATTTACATTTTACATACTTTTCATATACACTAAAAAATATTTTGACATTTATCCATGACTAGTTTATAATAATAATGGTGGAAGATATATGGAAAAACATGGTGATTTAAAAATAGAAATGATCAATTTTATTAATTATCTTCTTATTGACAAAAAGTATAGTAAAAATACAATTATGTCTTACCAAAATGAATTATTTAAATTTAATGATTATTTTAGTAATAAAAAAATAAAAGATATTAGTAAGACTGATATTAGAAATTATATTAAATATTTAAATTCACAAAAAATTGATGAAAGATCTATTGCTCATTCTATGTCTGTTTTAAGGTCTTTTTACAAATTTTTAAGTATATCTAATGATAAAATTGAAAACCCTATTCAAACAATAAATTTGCCAAAAATCCCTAAAAAATTACCAAATGTTTTATCGGTAGATGATGTTGACAAAATTTTGAATATACAAGTGGTTGACAAATATTCAAGTAGAGATAAAGCAATGCTAGAACTTATGTATTCAAGCGGATTAAGGGTTAGTGAATTAATTAATTTAAAATTAAATGACATTTCTCTTGATGAAGATGTAGTTAGAATTTTGGGCAAAGGTTCAAAGGAAAGAATAGTTCCTATAGGTGATTGTGCTAAAGAAGCTTTAAGTAACTATATAAATATATATAGGAAAGATTTATTTAAAAATAATCGTTCTGACTATTTGTTTTTATCAAAAAATGGAACTAAGCTTTCAAGACAATATTTTTTTAAATTGATTAAAAAGCAATCATCTCTAAATAATATAAATAAAAATATTTCTCCCCATACATTAAGACATTCTTTTGCAACACATATGTTAAATTATGGTGCTGATTTAAGGAGTATTCAAGAATTATTAGGACATTCAGATATTTCTACAACGCAAATATATACACATATTTCTCAATCAAAAATAAAAGATGATTATATAAACAGTCATCCTCACTCATAAAAAAGAATAGAAAGAGGTTTTTTATATGAAATTTAAACGAATTTTTTTGATTGTTTTGGATTCACTTGGAATTGGAGCAGCAAAGGACTCTGATAAATTCGGTGATGGAACAAGTAATACTTTGGGACATATAATAGAACAAACTCAAGTTAAACTTCCTAATTTAGAAAAAATGGGATTACTTAATTTAATGGATATAAGTGAATGTAAAACTCTAGGGTATTATTCAAAAGCAATTCCAATTAGTAATGGTAAGGATTCCTTAACTGGACATTTAGAGATGGTTGGATTAAAAACGGAAAATTCCCCTAAAGTTTTCTCTGAAAATGGTTTTCCAAAAGAACTAATTGAAGCAATTGAGTATGAAACTGATAGACATGTTATTGGTAATTGTGCTGCATCTGGAACAGAAATAATTGAAAAATTAGGTGTTGAGCATATGAAAACAGGTAATCTAATTATTTATACATCAGCTGACTCAGTTTTACAGATTGCCGCTCATGAATCAATTATTCCTGTTAAAGAATTATATCGTATATGTGAAATTGTAAGAAATTTAACTTTAAAAGATGAATGGAAAGTAGGACGTGTTATTGCTAGACCATTTAAAGGTAAACCGGGTTCATTTGAAAGAACTAGTAATAGACGCGATTATGCATTAGACCCATTTGATAAAACAGTGTTAGATAGTTTAAAGGAAAAAAAATATGATGTTTTAGCAATTGGTAAAATATGTGATATTTTTAATGGAAAAGGTATTACTGCATCTACTAGAACTACTGATAATATAGATGGTATTAAAAAACTTGTTAAATTAATGAAATTAAATTTTACGGGACTTAGTTTTACTAACTTTAATGATTTTGATAGTAAATATGGTCATAGAAGGGATACAACTGGATATTCAGAAGCATTAGCTTTATTTGATAAATACTTGCCAAACATAGTTAACTCCTTAAAACAAGATGATTTACTAATAATTACTGCTGATCATGGTAATGACCCTACATATATAGGAACTGATCATACAAGAGAAAATGTTCCAGTACTAATTTTTTCTAGAAATTTTAAAGAAAGAGGCGAATTACCATATTTGCAAACATTTGCTGATATAGGTGCTACTATAGCTGATAATTTTAATGTTGAAATGCCAAAAATAGGAAAAAGTTTTTTAGATAAATTAAAATAAAAATTAGTTTTATGACTAATTTTTTTAATATATTTGATATAATTGATGTATAAGGAAGTGAATAAATGATATTAATAATTGCTGAAAAACCATCCCTTGCTAGAAATATTGTTGCAGGAATTGGTACAATGAAAAAACTAGATGGATATTTTGAAAATGAAGAATATATTGTAACATGGGCATTTGGTCATTTATTTACATTATATGATATTGAAGATTATAGTGAAAAAAAGTGTGAAAATCCTAAATGGAATTTAGATAATATTCCTTGTTATCCTGAAACTTTTAAGTTTTCACTAAAAAAAGATAAATCAAAACAAATTGATAAAGGTATTTTAAAACAGTTTAATATTATTAAAAGTTTATGTAATAGAGAAGATGTTGTTCAAATTGTAAATGCTGGCGACTCAGACCGAGAAGGGGAAATTATTGTACGACTTTGTATTGAAAATGCTCTAAATAGTGAAAAAAAATTAACCCGTTTATGGCTACCTGATCAAACACCAGAAACAGTTAAACAAGGATTACTAGAAATGAAAGATGAAATAGAATATAATAATCTTGCTAATGAAGGTTTTGCTAGAACTTATATTGATTGGTTATATGGTGTTAATTTGACCCGTTTTGCAACTCTTAAAACAGGAACTTTATTAAGAGTAGGTAGAGTAATTGTCCCTATTGTAAAAGCTATTTATGATAGAGATAAAGCAATAAAGAATTTTGTTCCTGATATATACTATGGAATTTCTTCAGAAGAAAAAACAAAAGATGAAGTTGTTGAATTAAATTCTAAAGAAAAATTTGATAAAAATGACATAAAAAAAGCTATTAATTTATGTGAAAAATATAATAACCAAAAAGCTATTGTTACAAATAAAAGTGTAAAAAAAGATGCATTACAACCTGGAAAACTTTATTCACTTACTAAGTTGCAAAATTACTTAGGAAAAAAATATAAAATGCCAATGGATAAATCACTTTCTATTGTACAGAAACTTTATGAGGAAGGATACTTAACTTACCCAAGAACCAATTCTGAATATTTAGCAACTAATGAAAAAGATAAAATAAAAAAAATAATAGAAAATATATCAAAACTTAACTATCCAATTAAATTTAAAGATAAAAAAACAATATTTGATGATTCAAAAATAGAATCACACTCTGCTTTAACACCTACATATAAATTACCAAACTTAAATAATTTAACAGATGATGAAAAAATTGTATATAAATCAGTTTTAAATAGATTTGTAGCTGTTTTTTGTAGTGAAGAATGTAAGATAGAAAAAACAGAAATAAAAATTAAAGTAGGGAACTTAGAAGAATTTGTTTTAAAAGGAAATGTTATAATTGAAGCTGGATGGACAAAATATGATGAATATTCCAAAAATGATAAAATATTACCAAATTTAAATATTAATGATGAAGTTAATATTAAGTTTGAACCTAAAGAAAAGAAAAAAACACCACCAAAACATTATACGATAGAAACTTTAAATAATTATTTAAAAAATCCATTCAAAGAAGATAAAGCTAAATTGGATGAGGAAAATGATGATGATACAGAAGATTACAAAGCGATTTTTGAAGGATTAGAACTTGGTACAGAAGCTACAAGAACTGGAATTATTGAAAATGCGATTAATAGTAAGTATATTGAATTAAAAAAAGATGTTTATTATATATTACCAGGTGGAGAATATTTAATTGATTCATTGATGCAAATGAATATAAATATGGATAAATATAAAACTAGTACATTAGGTCAAGGACTTAAAAAAGTTTATAGAGGAGAGATAACTATAAATGATGTAGTTGATTTAACAAAAAAAGAAATAAATGAGGTATTTGATAAACGTAATAATTGTGGATTAAACACAGATACAGGATTCTTTAATGATGTTATAGGTATTTGTCCTATATGTGGGAAAAATGTCGTTAAAACACGATTTAATTATGGATGTACAGGATATAAGGAAGGATGCAACTTTAAAATTAATTTTGTTATATGTAAAAGAGTAATTTCTAAGAATATGGCTATTGATTTATTAAAAAATAAAAAAACCTTTAAAATTAATGGCTTTATTTCAAAAGATGGCAAACCTTTTTCTGGGGTTCTAGTTTTGGATAATGAAGGTAAAATTAATTTTGATTTTAGCAATTAAAAAAATATTA
Source organism: uncultured Bacilli bacterium (assembly GCA_934130045.1). Lineage (GTDB taxonomy): Bacteria > Bacillota_I > Bacilli_A > RF39 > UBA660 > CAJLIR01. The sequence continues at coordinate 4,683 of CAKOXI010000041.1, forward strand.
GGTCTATTCTAATATTTTTTTTATAGAATCATATAATTAATTGGTGATATCATGGACAAAGCTACAATTTATTCATTTTTGCTTACAACTATTGCAGGATTATCAACAATTATTGGTAGTTTAATTATATTTATAAAAAAATACGATAAAGATAAAATTATATGTGCTTCATTAAGTTTTGCATCTGCTGTTATGATAACTGTGTCATTAACTGATTTAATTCCATCAGCACTTGGTCTTTTCAAAGAAAAATATGTAACAATTTTTTCAATTATTTTATTATTGATAGGCATTAATTTAGGATTAATTTTATCTTTTTTAATAGATAAATATTTACCTGACAATAATTTAAAAACAAACAATAAAAAATTATATAGAGTAGGGATAATTTCGATGTTAGCAATTATTTTACATAATATTCCTGAAGGTATGGCAACATTTATGGCGAGTAATACCGATATTAGTCTTGGTATTTCATTAACTATTGCAATAGCTTTACATAATATACCAGAAGGAATTAGTATATCAGTACCAATTTATTATGCAACAAATAGTAAAATAAAGGCTATATCTTATACTGCCCTATCTGGATTATCAGAATTGTTTGGCGCAATAATAACATACCTTTTTTTAAAACCATTTATTAATGATATAGTTATGGGATTATTATTTTCTATAATTGCTGGTATAATGATGCACATATCACTATATGAATTATTTCCAACATCATTAAAACTAAATAATAAAAAAATAACTATATTCTCTTTTATTTTTGGAATACTATTTATGACTATTAATCATTTAATTTTTAATTAAAATAGAGTAGGGAATAATAAAAAGAGACAAATGTCTCTTTATTTGGGTTATCTGCAATCTGTATTATCAAAATTATTATTCTTGCAGTCAGTAATATTATTGTTTGATTCGTTAGTAAATCCAACATTGTCATTATGACGAGCATTACTGTTAGCACTGTTACTAATTTTGTTATTTTTAACAGCTTTTGATTGCATTTTACTATTCTTTTTCATTTTGATCACCCAATAGTATTATTAACAGTTATTTATTAAATATTCATTTTTATGCAAATATAACTAAAATTGTAATAACTATTGCTGCTATAATTAATGCCAAAAGAGCATATATAAGTTTTCCAGCACTAGAACGCATAATACTTTTTATAAATTCCATTTTTAACCTCATATATTATTTAGTTAACATAATATAAAGTATCTTAAATAGACATTTGTTAACTTTCTATATTTATTTTATCATAAAATTTTAATAAAAATCTATAAAAAGTGTGTGTTTTGGTAAAAATAATATAAAAGTTTACAAAATATTTATATTTTTTATGCCGAGAAAACTTTTGACATTTAGTCGAATGATGATATGCTTTTTTTTAGCAAGAAAATGGTTTTATTCCTATATTTTTTTTGCGATTTTATGCCGTGAAAGTTGTTGACGTAGTATTAAAATATTTGATATAATAGACACACATAAAAAGGAAGAAAAAAATTAATCTTCCAATGATATAGTTACAATTTTATTTCCAAATTTGTCTTGACCTGGAATTAATTTGTAACCTAAACTTTTTAATAAATATGCTTGTTCAATATTTATTAATGATTGTAAATAAACCATTTTCATTTTTTTAACTCCTTTCTAGTCCTTTTGGACAATGTCCAAATATCAAATATTTTTATATGTAGTCAATAAACATGGAATAAAGAGCAAAATTTCTTCATTGATTAAAAACCATTGACTTGCTACTACATTTTCTACATCGTTCGCTAGGTAAAGGTCAAAAGGAAATTGAAATAAAAAAATATTTTGTAAGTGAATGAAATGTAATGTAAAAAAAACACGACTTTTTTAATAAAAGTCGCTTGTCTAAATGACCACACTTTTTTAGATTTAACATGTTGTTATAGCTTAACTGGAACTAACAACACTATAAAACTCTAACTTAATTGTTAGAGTTTTTTTGTTGTTCACATTGTTTTATATATTCTTTTTCACTTAATTTATTATTAGAATTATTGTTTTTTAATATTTTTTTAATTTCTTCAAGTTCATAATCAATATTACTTAAATTGTTTAAAATTAATATTAAAATTATTATTAATAAAATTGGTGTTATTAAATTTAAAATAAATATCATATAATTTGAGACTGCTGAAAAAGTATACACAGATTACTGTAAATATTTCAGTAGTCTTTTTATTTTGATATAATATATATG
>CAKOXI010000042.1 GCA_934130045.1 uncultured Bacilli bacterium
ATTTACTTGTATCTCAAGCAAGTGATATAAAAATGCGTGAAAGACAATTAAATCAAGTTACTACTTTATCTTATGATATTGAAATAGATATTAATTTAGTCTCATTAGAATTTAGTTTGAAAAACTTAAAAGATGATACTAAATATTTAGGTGAATCTGTAAGTGGAAAATTAGATGATTTAGTCTATATAATTAATAAGCATGTAATAGAAAATGACAGAAATAAAGTGTTAAATTTAGTATCACTTGGAAATTTAATGAAATTATCTGGTGAACAAGTTAATGATGAAATTTCTGTTAGATACCAAATTATAAGTGATGAAGATATATGGTTAGAGAGCAATTTGTTTTTTACAACAAATAGAGGAGAAAAATATGTTACAATTTTAACTAAGAATGTTACTGAAAATGCAGAATATATGCGTAGGCAAAATACAATGTTAAAAACTGCTTTAGAAGATGCTAAAAAAGCAAATGAAGCAAAATCAGAATTTTTAGCAATTATGTCACATGAAATAAGAACTCCAATGAATGCTATTATTGGTTTAAGTGAATCAGTATTATCAGAAGAAATTGGTGAAAGTGCTAGAGAAGATATTGAAAATATTAATACTGCTAGTAACAATTTGCTTGATATAATTGATGGAATACTAGATATTTCTAAGATAGAATCTGGGGTATTAAAATTAGAAGAAAAAGAATATAGTGTAGCTAAATTTTTTAAGGATATTTATAATGTATCTAAAGAAAGACTTAATAAAGATAATGTTAGAATGACTTTGGATATTGATAAAAATTTACCAAGTAAATTATTTGGTGATAGTGGAAAAATTCGTCAAATATTGTTAAATTTAATAAGTAATTCAATAAAATTTACTGAAATGGGACAAATAATAATTAGAGCAACTGGTAAAATATCTAATTCAAACTTAAAATTTATGGTATCTATAGTTGATACTGGAATTGGAATTGAAAGTCAAAAATTGGAAAGATTATTTGATGACAAAAAGAAAACTGAATCAAATGATGAAGATTACATAGGTGGTATGGGACTTTCTATTTCAAAGAAATTAATTGACTTATTAAATGGGTCAATTACTGCTGAAAGTAAAGTTAATGAAGGATCTATTTTTACAATTGTAATTGAGCAAAAAATCATAGATGAAAAAGCTATTGGTGATATTGATTTAATAAAGATTCAAAAAAGAAAAGCAAATAGTTTTGATGCAAGTGGTAAAAAAGTTTTAATTGTTGATGATAACAAATTAAATTTAAAAGTCGCAGAAAAACTATTAAAACCTTATAAAATTTCATGTACATTATTAACTAGTGGAAGAGAATGTATTAACGATATTGAATCAGGAAATAACTATGATTTAATTTTATTAGATCAAATGATGCCTGAGATGGATGGCGTTGAAACTTTAAATAAATTAAAGGAAAATAAAGATTTCAATACACCAGTAGTAGTATTAACTGCTGATGCAATAGTTGGTGTAAAAGAAAAATATTTAAGTTCTGGATTTAATGATTATTTATCAAAACCAATTGATGTTGAAGAATTAAATAAAATAATGAAAAAATATTTAGAAAAATAAAAGCTTAAAATTTAGAGACTGCTGAAAAATTAAGAATTTTTTTAAAAAGAAAAATCTTAATTTTTTTATTACCCACTTTAATAATTAAAATAAGCATATTTTGTAAATCTTTCCCCAATTTTAAAGTATATTTTGCTAAAAATAGGGATTTGAAATTCATAAAATATTTGATGTAAAGTAAAAGACTACTTTTTCAGCAGTCTCTAAAATTTAATAAGCTTTTTTTGTTAATAAATGTAAAATTTAAACTCAATTTAATTATATTTATTTAGTTTGTGGTAAAATAATAATAGATAGGAGAGATGATATGATAAATTATGATTTTAAAGATAAAAATGTAATTGTAACTGGATCAAGTATGGGACTTGGATACGCAATTGCTTTAGAATTTGTTAAGGCAAAAGCTAATGTTATAATTGCTGATATAAATATTGATGAAGCTTTGAAGGCAAAAGAAAAATTAGAAAGTTACGGAACAAAAGTTGAGGCTTATAAAATAGATGTTTCTAGGTATGATGAATTTGTTAATTTAACAAATTATGTTGTTAATAAATTTGGAACTATAGATATTTTAGTAAATAATGCAGGAATATTTATAGCAGAAATGTTTAACGATATGGACACATTAAAAATGGATAAATTAATTAGTGTAAATTTAAATGGTACTGTATATGGATGTAGAGCAGTTTTGCCAATTATGAAACAAAAACACTATGGTAAAGTTGTTAATATTTCAAGTATTGCTGCAAAATTAGGAGGTGCTGGGGCTGCAATTTATTCTGCAACTAAAGCTGGAGTATTAGAACTTACTGCTTGTTTAGCTCGTGAATATGCAAAGGATAATATTAATATAAACTGTGTATTACCAGGTATAATTAGGACACCATTATGGGAAAAAGCATTAGATGAAATGACTAATGGAGATGTTTCTAAAAAAGATTCTGTTTTTGCAAACTTTACAAAAGATATTCCAATGGGAAGACCACAGGAACCTGCTGATATAGCTAAGGCAGTTTTATTCTTGTGTAGTGAAGACGCAAATAACATTACTGCTCAAAATTTAGGAGTAGATGGTGGACATACTTATTAATTTTAAACAAACACTTTAGTTTGTTTTTCTTTTATTACTTCATAGATTATGGTATTTTTTTAGATAATAAATAATTACTCAAATAAAAAAATCAACTGTGGAGGTAGTAAAAGGTGAGATTAGGTATAGATATAGATAATGTAATATCAAATTTTGATTCGGAATTATTGAAAGAATATATAAAGTATGATAAAAGTTTAAGAAATACAGGTATTGTTAATAAACATGCAAAATATATAAGAAATGGTATGTTTGATTGGACAGATGATGAAGACAAATTATTTTATAAAAATAATATAGAAAGAATAGCAAAGAAATTAAGTGTCATTGATGGTGCTAAAGAATATATAGATAAACTTCATAAGGATGGTCATTTTATTTTTATTATTACGGGAAGGGATAATGGAGAATATACAGATCCCTATAATATGACAATGGAGTGGCTTGATAAAAATAATATTTATTACGATAAATTAATTTTAACGAATGCTTATGATAATAAGGCAAAAACTTTAAAATGTAAGGAATATAATATTGATATTATGCTTGATGATTCTGTTCGTATATGTAGTGATTGTATTAATAATGGAATAGAGGCTATTTTAATGGACACTCCATACAACAGATATTCCAATATACCAAGAGTTAAAAATTGGAAAGAATTCTATTATTATGTTTCTAACTATAAAAATGATAAGATTAGTGTAATATTAGATACAGATACTTATAATGAATGTGATGACCAATTTGCACTTGCATATATGTTAAAAAGCCAAGATGTGTTTAATATTGAGGCTATTACAGTGGCACCATTCTCACATCATTCAATAAGAAGTGTAAATGTAAAAGAAGGACAAGAAGCAAGTTATAATGAAATTTTAAAGGTATGTAATTTATTAAACTTTGATGTAAACAATAAACTGTTTAAAGGTTCAATAGATTATATACAAAATGGTTATAATGAAAAAAATGATGCTGTAAATAAAATTATAGAAGTTGCTCTTAAAAATAGTAAAACTTATATATTAGGAATTGGTGCTATTACTAATATTGCTCTAGCAATCAAAAGAGAACCAAAAATAATAAACAAAATAGAAATTATTTGGCTGGGTGGTAATGAACTAGGCTATAAAGATAATTTTGAATATAATTTTAGACAAGATGTTGAAGCAGTAAAAATAGTATTTGAATCAAAAGTTAAACTTACTATTCTTCCATGCAAAAATGTAGTATCTGAATTAAAAATAGATATAAATACTTTAAAAGATAAATTAGAAAATAGATCAGAATTATGTAATTATTTAATTGAAAGATTTTATAATGATGGATATCATGGAATACAAGAATCAAGAGTAATATGGGATATATCAGTAATAGCTTATATGATAAATAAAAATTGGTTTGAAACAGAACAAATAAGTTGTCCCAATATAAGAAAGGATACTTCTTATGAACTTACTACGAATAAACATAATATAGTCATTGTAACAAAATTAGATAGAAACAAAATATATAAAGATTTGTTTAAAAAATTGGGAGAATAATTAATATGAATTATAATGAAATGAAACAAGCTGTAAAATTATTAAGCAAAGAATGGAATTTAGGTAAAAGAGAAGCAGAGGCAGATAATGATATATGTGCTTGGATATATTTGTTTGACGTTTTAGAAGAAAGTGAAACAATAATAAAATACAAGAATGGGAATAAACTTGTTGGATTTTGTGGTTATTCTAAAAATTCTTCAACTAAATATAAATTGCGTAAGAAATTTTATAAATTTATTAAAAATAGATTATATAAAAGTAAAAGTATTAAAAATTTAAAAGCATTTAAACAGTATGAAGCGAATTATAATTATATTCCTAAAAATTTAGAAAATTATTTTGATGGAGAGGTTTCTATATTAATAGTAGATAAAGATTATAGAGAAAGAAAGATAGGAAAAAAGTTATTATTAGATGTTTTTAAACTTGCTAAGGATGATAATATGGTAAACCTTCAAATAGTAACTGATGAATCATGTAATTATAAATTTTATGAAAATTTAGGCTGTAAAAAAATATATGAAACAATTGTAAAAAACAAAGAACCAAACAAATTAGGAAACACATATCAAGAAAAAGCATTTATATATGAAAAAAAATTATAGAAAGCATGATAATTTATGAAAATAACAAGTGAAAAAGTAAAAACATTATTAGAAATAGAAAGAAAAAACACAACAGACGATAGATGGATGGATCATTGCTTATGTGTTGGAGATAGTGCAGGAAAAATCGCAAAAGCACTTAATGAAAAAGGAATAAATGTGGATATAGACAAAAAAATTACTCTAGGATATTTACATGATATTGGTAAGTATAATGGTGAGTCATATGGTCATGTTATGAGAGGATATGAATATTTAAAAAATAAAGGTTATGATGATGAATATTGTAATATATGTTTAACGCATTCATATTTAAATAATGATATAGTATGTACTGCTGGTGGAGTACCAAATCCAGAAGATAATCCGTTTTTAACAGATTTTATAAAAAAACATGAATATACTATAGAAGAAAAAATAATAAATTTATGTGATTTGATGTGTCCACAGGATGGTAAAGTTTATACAATAGATAAAAGGCTTATTGATATTATGATTAGGAGAGGTGCTTATTCAAATACGCAATACCATATTAAAGAAATATATAAATTAAAGGAATATTTTGATAACTTATTAGGATATAATTTGTATGATTTATTTCCAGAAATTAAAGAAAATTTATAGGTATTAAGTTATGAAAGTATAAATATATTTTTATAAATTATAAGAAAAGGTGAGTGATATATGAAAAATGTAGTAGAAAAATTAAAAATATTAAATAAAACAGTAGCAACTATGGAATCTTGTACTGGTGGATATGTAGCAAGTTTTATAACTGATATAGAGGGTGCTAGTGATGTTTTAAAATTTAGTGCAATTACATATTCAAATGAATATAAAATTAAAATGGGAGTTAGTAGTGAGGTAATTGATAAATATTCTGTATATAGTAAAGAAGTTGCACGAGAAATGGCTTACCATATTTCTTTATATGCTAATAGTAATTATGGAGTAGGGATTACTGGAAAAATAAATAGAATAGATAAAAATAATTTGAGTGGTGAAGATAATAAAGTTTTTTATTGTATTTATGATAAAGATAATAGTATATATTATGATTTTTTCTTTATTTGTGTAGATGGTACAAGAAATAAAAATAAAAAATATATAACTGATGATATAATAAATAATTTTATGATTCTTTTGAATAAAAATTAATTTTAAAAACCAAATTTGTATATTTTTATAAAAAATACATAAAATATATTGACAATGAGGTAAAATTAATGTAACATTAATAGTGCCTACTTGATGCAGATGTAGTTCAATGGTAGAACCCTAGCCTTCCAAGCTAGCTACGTGAGTTCGATTCTCATCATCTGCTCCATTTGAAATCAACTTACGGACTTAAAAGTTCGTGAGTTTTTATTTTATATAAAACTTTAAAAGTTCTCTTTCTAGAAAGGAGGACTTTTTTCATGCTTGAATTTAAAGTAATTGAAAATCTAAAACCTAATAAAGATTTAACCAACATCTTAAAAAGCTTTAAATATAAGGTTAAATTAGGACAGATTAAAACTATCTTGCACACCAATCTACAAGTAATAATACCTACTGAATACAAAATTACATATCCCACTACTTTTACAATACTAGAATACAAAGTTAATGAAATATCAAATAAGCCTTTTTATATTAAAGAACATAATCAAAAATATAATATTAAAGAAATTGCACAATTTTTGAAAAAATTTTAATTTTAGACTATACATTTTGCTTATTTGTGAGGAAACATATAGAGAAATATATTA
>CAKOXI010000043.1 GCA_934130045.1 uncultured Bacilli bacterium
ATGAAAATTGATATTTTAACACTTTTTCCCTCTATGTTTGATGGATTTCTTCATGAATCAATTATTAAAAGAGCCATAGAGAGTAACAAAGTACAAATTAATATTATTGATATAAGAGATTTTTCTATGGATCCTCACAAGCGGGTAGATGATTACTCCTATGGTGGTGGAGCTGGTATGGTACTTATGCCACAACCTATATTTGATGCAGTTGATAGTGTGAAGGATGAGGATAGCTATATTATATTAATGACTCCTCAAGGATTACCATATAAACAAAGTGTAGCAATTAATTTATCTTCAAAAAAACATATAATAATAATATGTGGTCATTATGAAGGTTTTGATGAAAGAATTAGAAGTCTTGCTGATTTAGAGGTTAGTATTGGTGATTATATTTTAACTGGTGGAGAGTTAGCTAGTATGGTTGTAAGTGATAGTATTATTCGCTTACTTGATGGAGTTATAAATAAGGAGTCGTATGAACAAGATTCATTTGCCAATAATTTATTAGATTATCCAGTTTATACTAAACCTTATGATTTTAGAGGAATGAAAGTTCCTGAAATTTTATTAAGTGGTCATCATGAAAATATCAAAAAATGGCGTTTAGAACAACAAATAATAAAAACAAAAGAAAGACGTCCTGATTTGTTAGAAAAGAGTGAAGAATATGAAAAATGAGCAATATGTTTTAGTAAAAAAAAGTTCTAAAAAAGATATAATATATATAGATTATAAATCTTTAATAGGTTTTAAGGTAAAGCCTAAAAATAGTAAAAAATATGGTATGAATGTTAATGAAATGCTAATAATAAAACCATACTTTATTGATACTATTTTAAAACGAAAGGTTGGAAAAAGATTAGAATCATATATTAATTATTTAATTGAAATACTAGATGATGATGATGCAGATGGTGCTAAACTTGCTCAAACACTTGATGATATAGATAGATATAGAATGACTATAAAAAATAATTATCAGAATTATTTAAATGAAAGATATGTAGAAATATTACTAAAAAAATTATCACTTGTGGAAGAAAAATTAAAAGAAAAAATGGATACATTTTATATAAGAATTCAAAAACAAATAGAAGAAAAAATAAAAAATGAACAAAAATTACAACATAAAATGATAGATGAATTTGATATTGATGAGAAAAAAAGTAGAAAATCCAGATAAAATAAAAAAATAGTTGATAAAAAATAATAATTATGGTAAAATTATCTATGTTGTGATCCGCTGATTTTAATGTTATGATCATATATGTATAAAGGAGAGTGTAATCGTGAATTTAGTTGAAAAAATAACTAAGAGTCAAATTCGTACTGACATACCTAAATTTCAAGTTGGAGATACTATTAAAGTAGATTTAAAAATAGTTGAAGGAAATACTCACAGAATTCAAGCTTTTGAAGGTATTGTAATTGCTATTCAAGGTTCTGGTATTTCTAAAAATTTTATTGTTAGAAAATTATCAAGTGGTGTTGGTGTTGAAAGAACAATTCCATTTAATTCACCAACAATTGATTCAATTACAGTTGTAAGAAAAGGTAGTGTTAGACAAGCAAAATTAGGTTATTTAAGAGGTCTTAAGACTCAACCAAAAATTAAAGAAAGAAATTAATAAGACATTTTGTCTTATTTTTTGCAATTGGGGTTAAAATATGAATAATGAATTAGATAAATTTAATAAGGTTAAAAAAGATAATAATTACTTTAAAGATATTATTGCTTATATATTGATAATTATATTTGTGATATTGATTAGAACATTTGTAATTACTCCTGTTAGAGTTGACGGTGATTCTATGAATAATAATTTAAAAGATGGTGAAATTTTACTCTTAAAAAAATTTGATAAATCTTATGAAAGATTTGATGTAATTGTTTTTAAATATGGAAGTGATAGATTAATAAAACGAATCATTGGACTTCCAGGAGAGAAAGTTTACTATAAAGATAATAAATTATATATCAATGATAACTATGTTGAGGAAGTAATGATTGATAAAAAAACGTATGATTTTGACATGAGTCAATTAGGATATGAAGTTATACCTGATGGATATTATTTTGTAATGGGTGATAATCGTACTAATTCTAAGGATAGTAGAATAATTGGTTTTGTAAGTGAAAAAGATATATTAGGTACAACTAATTTTATTATTTTTCCTTTTAGTAAGTTTGGAAGTATAAACTGATGAATAATTCAAAAAGCATATATGAAAAAATAAAATTGTATAGAATTAATTTAATTAGAAATAAAAAAGTAAAACTTGAAAAAAGTGTGAAATCTAATTTACAAATGAAATCAGTATCAGTTATTAAAAAACAATCAAAATTAAAAATATTTTTTAAATTTATTTTAGGTTTTTTTGAAAGTATTTTAGAATATGCGGTTACAAAAAGTAATGAAAAAAATTTTAATGAAAATAATTCAAATATTAAAGATAAAATAGATAATTTAAATATAGATGTAGATGTAAATTTAAAAAAAGTTGACAATAAAAATACTACAAACCAATATGTAGAAAATAAAAAAGATATTATAATAAATAATGAGGCTTCAGAAATATATGCAAATAAGAAAGAAAATCTAATATTAATTGAAGAAAAAATTATTTATGCTAATACAAAAGAGGAATTAAATGATTCTAAAACAAACATTATAGAAATGAAAAAATCTCTAATTATAGAAAAAGAAAAGAATTTTTCTATATTAAATAAAATAAGTGAAGATAAAAATGAAGATAAAAATATAAGTAAAAATGATGATTATTATATAAATAAAAAAATTAATATTGAAAATGAGGAAACTAAGCAAGAAATAAAATTAGAAAATAGTGATGTAAGTGATGAAAAAGTTGTTGAGGTTTTAAATTATAAACATGAACAAAAAATTTTAAAAGAAAATTCAGAAATTGATAACTTAATAAAAAGATGTGATGAGGATTTAGTATTGGTTTCAGAAAAACAGGAATTTTTGAATTTAACTGAAAATTTTGAAAAAAATATAAATAATAATTCTGCAAATACAAAAATTAATAAAAAGGATTTAAAGAGAATTAAAGAAAGTGTACTATCTATTGTTGAAAAACAAAAATATAATTTAGATCAACTTAATAATTATATGGATAAATCTTTTGAAGAAAAAATTTTTATATTAAAAGTTAGTAACTTTTTTAAAAGTACAGCTAAGTTAGCTTTTAGTTTTGTTCCTTTCTTTTCATTTCCAAATAAAGTTTTTGGTCTTGCAACATCGGCATTATTTTTTAATAAATCAATTAAAAGTTATCGGATAAAACCGAATGATAATGACATAAATCAAAGTATTAGATTTATGTTAAATAATAATGAATCTTGTTTAAGGCTTGGAATTAGTAATTGTAATGATTCATTAAATGAAATTGAAAATATTAAATATTATTTAAAAAATTTATCAAGTGAAGCAAAAGATTCTATAGAATATCGTAAATATTTACTAAGTGTAGAATCGACTGAAAGATTAATTCAAAAACAAATAGAAATTATGAAAAATTTATCAAAAAAATATGATAATATTAAAATTAAAGTAAAAAAAAGAGAAAATTAAATATTAAAATATAAGTCAATCTCATTTATTCAATATCTTTTCAATTCATAAAATAAAGTGAAAGGAGATTGAATATGAACAATAAATATTCTCGTAAAATACAATGTATTTTAGAAGAAGGAAAAAAGTGTAAGGAAAAACTTCAAGCTGTAGGACCAACCGGTCCAACAGGTCCCGCTGGACCTGCAACAATTACAGTAGGTAACACTACAACTGGGGATCCTGGAACTAGAGCGAGTGTAACAAATGTTGGAACAAATGAAAACGCTATTTTAAATTTTACAATTCCAGCAGGAGTTCAGGGTGCAACTGGACCTACAGGCCCAACAGGTCCCACTGGACCCATTGGTTTAACTGGTCCACAAGGTAGTATAGGTCTTCAAGGCCCAACTGGACCTACTGGTCCAACGGGTCCCGCTGGTGCACAAGGAATTCAAGGAGCACCAGGTGTTCAAGGTCCTGCTGGTCCAACAGGCCCAACTGGACCTAGTTTAAGTACTTTTGGCCGTAAATATGACAATGCTACTAATAGTTTAAGTTTAGAAGCCAACATTGCTCAAAATGTTGCATTAGGAAGCACAGGTCCTACTAATAACGTTACAACATCTACACAAAACACTTTAACAATTACACAAAATGGTGTTTATTTAGTTGAATATTTCTTTTCTGGTAGTTCTAGTGTTAATACAGAATTAACTCTAGAAGTAAAACAAAATTCTGTACCTATTGGAAGTACTACTATCGAAAAAAATGTTACAGCAAGTACAGAAACTGATTTTATTGGAAGCACTATTAACTCATTTAGCGTTGGTGATGAAATCGGACTTACATTACAATCTACACAAGCTGCAACTATAACACCAGCATCAGGAACTAATGCTTATCTAAATATAACTAGATTATCTTAAAAAATTACAAGAGATGTTTATTTATAACTTCTCTTGTTTTCTTTTTTATAAATTTGTATTATAATTAGTGTAGATTATTTTAAGGGGTAGATAATATGAGTTATATAGATACTATTGATGATAGAATAAAAGAATATTTTTCTATTTTAGAGCCTAATTATCCAGTATGGTTAAATGATTATATAAATACTAAGGAACTTTTAAAACAAAAATATATAAGTGTTACGAATGGTACTATATATTCTGATTTATTTGAGAGTAATTTCTTTTTTTCAAGTTTAGACCATTCAGTTGCAGTAGCTCTTATAGTTTGGCATTTTACACATGATAAAAAACAAACTTTATCAGGCTTATTTCATGATATAGCGACACCTGTATTTAAACATTGCATAGATTTTTTGAATGGTGATTATATGAATCAAGAATCAACAGAAGATTTAACAACTGAAATAATTAAAAATTCGAAAGAAATAATGTCGTTATTAAAAAGGGATAATATAAAATTAGATAGTGTTAATGATTACCATATATATCCAATCGCTGATAATGATACCCCAAAATTATCTGCAGATAGATTAGAATATTCTATGTCAAATGCTTTATTTATCTATGGATTGTGTGACACATTAAAAGTAAAAAAGATGTATAATGACATTAGTGTTGGTGTAAATGAAGAAAATATACCAGAATTAATGTTTAATACATATTCTATTGCTTATGAATTTTTAGAGATGACAAGTAGGTTATCTATTATTTATAGAGAAGATAGAACTAGATACTCTATGCAGTTACTAGCAGATATTGTAAAAAAATTAAATGAAGAAAACTTGATAACAATAGATGATTTATATAATTTAAAAGAAGAAGATGTCATAAAAATTATAGAAAATTCTAAATATAAAGATGCTTTTAATTTTTGGAAAAAAGCTAAAAGTGTAATTGTTTCTGATAACAAACCTGATAATGTTTATTATGTACATCATAAAGCTAAAATAAGATATATAAATCCATTGGTTAATAATGTAAGAATTTCAAAAATTAACTCATCTGCACAAAAATTAATTGATAACAATTTGTCTTATGATATGTCGGGTTATGTATATTTAAAAATGAAATTATAATTTTTATGTTAATATATATATTTTATGAAGAATAGTAAATAGAAGGAATTATAGAGACTGCTGAAAAAGTAGTTAAAATTAAAACTGATATTTAGAATTTATTTTCTATTTATTAGTTTTTTTAATTAA
>CAKOXI010000044.1 GCA_934130045.1 uncultured Bacilli bacterium
TCACTAAACAATTTATACGTTATAGTTAAATTAGGAATTCTTCTTAACTTTCTTAGCATAGAAATTTTAGTTTGTTTATTTTTTTCTACAGAAGTATCTAAATCTAAAAGGGTTTTTTCCTCATCGGTAAAATAATCATCATCTTTATAAATTTTTGGATAGCTATTTATATTAAATCCTAGCAAAAAAGCATAGTTGTTTTCATTATAATACTCATTTATTTTTTTTATTTCGATAGCATTTTTATATTTTGCTCTTTTTACATAAATTTTCTTAAAATCTTCGACTATAAATTTTAATCTAACATCTTTATCTTGAATGGCAGCAGATTTATTTATTATTGTTATTAATGTAGATACATCATATTTTTCTCTAAGTTTTAAAATTATCTCTTCAATTGAAAAATCATTATACAGCTTTAAAAATTCCTGAGCTACGATTGTACTAAAAAAAGAATTATTATATTCTATATTTATTGGCAAATCAAAAAGCCTAAAATAATACTCAAGATATTTATTATATTCTTGGCTTGCTATTATTTTTATATTATTAATATCAACTTTTTGATGAACTAAAGCTTTTATTTTATTAGCTACAAATTCTACTTCTTCAAAAACATCATTGGCTTCATATATAAGAGGATCATATATTTTTTCATCCATTTTAAATAAACTATAATTTAAGTTTTCTAATATTTTTTGTTCTTTTTTAGAAAGAAACTCATAACCATAAACATTGATAACTTTATTTTGAATATAATTTAAAAATATTTCATTTTTAATTAATAATTTTTGTTCTTCAAGTTCTTTTTTTAAAGCAAGTAAAAATTGCCCTTTTTCTGAATTTATATTTTTTATAAAATACATATTTTCTAAATATATTTTAGCAATATCTATATTTACATTATATTTTTTTATTATATAGGCAATTGCCTCATAATCATAATCAAAATACAAATTTCTTTTTAAATCATCAAAAGTATAAAATTTATAAGGATTTAATTTTTTTTGCTTAGTAAGGGTATTTAATATATCTAGTTTATTGTTTTCATCCGTTAAAATTATCTCCATTTTTTCTCCTTATTTAGAAAAAAATTGCTATGAACAGGCTTCCATTAAAAAGCCATACAAAGCAATGTCTTTATCCCATTTTCCTTTTTTAATATTTAAATCTATGCTACTTAAGAATACTAAATTTTTAAGTAATTCAGAACTACTATACTTGATACTATTATTATATAATTTATTTACTTGCCAATCAGGCATTTTTAAGTAAGTAATTATGTCATTTAAACTCATTTTATTTATTAATTTTTTTACATAATACATTAATCTATATTCTCTTGCTAAAAGAATAACTAGGCTAGTTGGTTCTACTTTATAAACCTTTAAATTTTTTAAAATTCGTAATGCTTCTTTAAGATTTTTATCTACTACAGCATTTACAAAATGGAAATTATTGCTATCTAATTCTTGACCAACAATTTTTAAGACATCTTCATATTTTATTTTTTGAGGAAAACCATAATAAATCATTATCTTTTCTAGCTCATTAAACATGATATCAATATTTCCATAACAATTATCGATAATGTAATTTATGGTATTATAATCTGCTGTATAATCAAAATATTTCAAATAGTCATTAAGAAGAACATTAATGGCTCTTTTATCTAATTTTACAGTGTTATCTAATTTGCCTGTTTCTTTTATTTCTTTAACTATTTTTTTTCTAGAATCAATTCCATTTTGAGTTGTAAAAATAATCGTTGTTGATGGATTTGGTTGTTTTAAATATTTTAAAAGCATTTGACTTTCATCATCTGTTATTTTTCCGTTGCCAAAAAAATCAGAATTACTTGCCACAATGTATTTTAAGTCAGTATCAAAAGAAAAATAATTTGCTTCTTCTATAAGTTCTTTTAACGAACTTTTATTTAAATTAAAAACTGTATAGTTATTATTTTTAACTATCTTTTTTATTTTATCTTCGATAATATGATATGATTCATGATTAATTAAATAGTTCATTTTTTCTCCCTACTAATTATATCACGTGCAAAAGAAAAAAGGAAGCTTCCTTCCTATTTATCTAAACATTATATAATGTACTATATTTTATGTTTTTTAATAAAATGTGTTATTTTATAGATTGATATCATCCAAAATATTTTAATATTTGTTTATCTTTTTCTCATTCCTAATCTAAATATTTCAAAACCAAATGATTCATATAATTTTATAGCTATTTTATTATTATACATTACATTAATATCTATAAAATCATTTTTACTACTTTTTACTGCTTCTAGTCCTGATTTTATTAATAATTTTGCTATCCCTTTATTTCTATAATTTTCCTCTACATATAATCCATCTATTATGTAACCCTTGCCATCCTCATTCTCTATATATTTAAAAAATACATATCCTACAACTTTAGTTTTTTCTTCATAGTATAATAATATATTCTTATTATTTAAAATCACGTTTTTAAAATAATCTTTCACTACATAGTTTTCAGGTATCAAATCATTATAATTTCTTTCGTCATTAATTAATTTTGTTAAAAGCTTATCACATTCATTTGCAACTAGTTCATCTTTAACATTTTTTACCATAATATCACCTTTATAAGTATTATATCATACTAATTGATATTCTCTAATAGCAATTCTTTCATCTGAACAGTATTCTATTACAAATTTATTTTCTCTTTTGCATATTAATATTCCCATTGTATTATTGTTACTTATTTCTTTTATGTTTTTATCTATGTAATTCATATACTTTTGAACCTGTGAAATATATTCAACTTTAAATTGGGTAACTTTTAATTCAATTACTACATAACAATTAAACTTTATATTAAATAATAACAAATCTATATAATGATTTCTATCACCTATTTTTATTTTATATTCACTACCTATAAAACTAAATGAATTGCCAAGTTCTATCATAAATGATTCTATATCTTCCAATATTAAATTATGTAATACTTTCTCAGTAACTATTTCAATATTATTTTTATTTCTAATTATTATAGGATTAGGGACTAAATCTTTCACTTCAATTTCATCAGCAAGTATTAATTTGTTTTTAGTTTCATTAGGTAATCTTTCATATTCCTTGTTTCTAATTATTTCTCTTAATTCTCTTTTAGATAAATTTCTTTCATATGCAATATTAATATAATATATCAATTCATTTTCATCTTTAATAGATAATAATTCAGAATAATGGCTCCAAGACAATTTGGTCGCCAGTGGCGACCGTTTTTCATCTTTAAATATTCTATAATATTGTCTAATACGTCTCAATGTTCTCTCATTATACTTTTTCCCAAACTCAACAGCCAGTCTAATTGAATAATCATTTAAAATATTATCTCCATACTTACTACCAGCTTCATCCAACAATTTACCAACCTCAAAATATGTAATAACTTTATGCCTTTCCTTTGAATAATCTTTTACTTTTGAATATATTTCATTATCAATTAATTTGTTTTTTATCTCATTGTAATATTTCATATCTGCTCCTTTCTACGGACTATATGTCTCAATTCTTAATTTATTATTTTTAATCTTAAACATAATACTTCCATCTTGATCCGTTCTATAAACTGTTGAATTATCTAATATGTTTAGGACTTCTTTATTTGGATGACCATATCTATTATTTCTACCCACACTTATAATAGAGTATTTAGGATTAATTTTACTAATAAAATTTTTACTACTACTTGTCTTACTTCCGTGGTGTCCTACTTTTAATACGTCTATGTCTGATATATTGTATTTATCTAAAATATCTTTTTCTTTCTTTGCTTCAGCATCACCCATAAACATAAATTTATATCCATTTAGTTTAGTATAAATAACACAACTATTATCATTCTCATTATTGTATTGTTTTGTTTGTAAGAAGTGTAGCTTATTATTATCAATATTTAATTCTTCAATACATGAGTAATATTTAATATTTTTCTTATCTAGCACCTTAATTAGTTCTTTTTCTAAATCATTAAATTTACCACAATTAAATATTACTTTATCCACTTTAAAATTTTCTATTACATTTATTGCATCTCCCATATGATCATAGTCGCCATGGGTTAGTATTAAATAATCAAGTTTCGAAATACCTTTGCTTTTTAAAAATTTCAAAACGTTTTCAGTTACCTTATATTTTGATTGACTTAAAAATATTCCACCAGTATCTATCATGATGGTTTGTTTCTGATGAGGATAAATTAAAACACTTGAATCTCCTTGCCCTACATCAAAGTAATATATATAAAAGTTTGAATTAATCTTGTAACTATTTTTAGTAAATATCACAATTAAAAGAAAATAAAACAATGTTTTTTTGTGTTTTAAGTTTAACAATAAAATTACATACATCAAAATTATTACGATAATACTTATTTTAGGAACAACTATTTTTACGCCTATTAAAGACATAAAATAATTAAGCTTTTTAAATACTGAAATAAGAAAAGTTGTTATGAAACTAAACTTGGAAATTATTAAAGAAAAAATCATAAAAGCAAATAAAACTGAAAAAAATGGTACTATAATAATATTTGCCAAAATACTTGTTAAATTAATTTCGTAGTTATAATAAATTGTTAAAGGAATACTATAAAGAAAAGTTATGATACTTAAATTTAAGCTTTTTTGAAATCTACTACCTACTATTTTAGTTTTGTTATAAATTATTCCAAACGTTATTATAAAAGAATATAGAAATCCTAAATCATAAATATAAAATGGATTTATTATAAGCATTATAAACAGAGATATACAAAGTAAATGAATACTCTTAAAATTTAAACCTAAAACATTATTAACATCCTTTAGTGCTAAAAATATTACAACTCTAGTTGCTGATGATGGATATGAACATGTGAACAAAAAGAAAATAAAAAATGAATATTTTAAAAGAAAAAAATAAATTTTTTTTAGCTTATTAAAAATTAAATTAAATATACTTAGTAAAAAACTTAGGTGCATACCTGAAATAGCCAGTAAATGTCCTACCCCATTATTTTGAATTATTTGATATTCTTCCTTTTCCAAATATGATTTATTTCCCATCAAAATAGCTAAATAATATTCTGAATTATCAAATCTATAAATTCTTCTTAATAACATGTCTTTAAATCTATAAAATATGTTAGATTGTTTTTTTAAATTATAACTAGATGCCTTAAACAAATAATATATTTTGTGATTTTTTAAATATTTTTGATAATAGTAACAAGGTTTGCAAGTGCGGTCAAATTATATTTCTTGGATAATAAATGTAGTTGCCATAGAATATAAAAAAGTATAAAATATATAAAAAAGTATAAAAAGGTATAAAAAGGTATAAAACAAAATATATTGTACTTGGCATGAATACATTTATTACAACTCAGGGCTTTGCATAGATAAGTATGATGACTACTGTTATAGGTGCTGTCATTAACATTATTCTTGACTGGCAATAAGACAATTCTCAAACTTAAATTATCTAATCTTGCAAGATTCGGTGGAGATGTGGCAGTTGGTGCCATGACAGTTATAACAACTACAGCTTTCAAGAAGAGGTTTGGCAGGA
>CAKOXI010000045.1 GCA_934130045.1 uncultured Bacilli bacterium
AACTCCATTAACCCTTTAAAAATAAGGCATTTGGAGTTTTTTCTATTCAACAACTGTCAAAGTCAGGATTATATCATTTTAAAAAAAATAAGTAAATTATTCTTTGAATCAAAGATGAGAATAATTATATAAATTTTAGTTAAAATATTATTAGAAAGAGAGGTAAATATGAAGTCAACGGGAATTATTAGAAGAATTGACGAACTTGGTAGAATTGTTATACCAAAAGAAATAAGAAAAAAATTACGAATTCATGATGGTGATAATATAGAAATATCTATAGATGAGTTAGAAAATATTATTTTATCAAAATATTCAAGTATGGGAAAAGTTGATGATTCAATACAGGCACTTATAAATTCCTTATATGGATATATAAATAAAAATGTAATCTTAACAGATAATGAAAAAATTATTGGTTATGCTGGTAACAGTCAAAATATAAAAACAAATGATTTAATCACAAATGATATACATAAAATAATTGAAAAAAGAGAAAAAATACTAGGAAATATTGATAAGGATATTCAAATTACAAATAACTATTTGCTACATGGATTTTATTATATATGTCCTATAATAGTAAATTATGAAGTAGTTGGTTTAATAATTATAGAGGATAATAAAGAGTCAATAAGTGATAATGATAAAAGTTTATTAGATTTTATAATTACTTTTTTTTCAAAATATCTTGCTTATTAAAAAAAAAAATGATATAATCTCCATATATTTAAAGACGTTGATGGAAAGAAGAATAATGATGTTTTATAGAAAGTTCGTGATGATGGAAATCGAACATACTAGTTATTTAGAATGGTTCCTTGAGTTTCTTAATTGATATGTAAATTAAGACGTATTTATGCGTTAAATAAATAGAGATAGTATAATATACTATAAATAAGGTGGTACCGCGGTAAATTCGCCCTTAATTTATAGTATATTTTTATTTTTTGGAGGTAAAAATGAGATGTTTTGAAAAAATAAGTTTTGAACAATTTAAAAAAGACATAGCAAATGATGAAAAACTATATGCATCGTATGATGTTCCTAAAAGACAAACTAAAAATAGTGCTGGATATGATTTTGAATCGTTAATGGATTTTACCTTAATGCCAGGAGAATCAAAAAAAATTCCTTTAGGTATTAAAGCAAAAATGAACGAAGATGAATTTCTTATGATAATTATAAGAAGTAGTTTAGGATTTAAATACAACATTAGAATGTGTAATCAAGTTGGTATAATTGATAGTGATTATTACAATAATTCCAATAATGAAGGTCATATTTTTGTAAAATTATATAATGAAGGAAAAGAAAAATTTTGTGTAAATAAAAAAGATAGATTGTGTCAAGGAATCTTTACAAAGTTTTTAACCGTATCAAATGAAGAAAAAATAAATAATGTAAGAACTAATGGATTTGGTTCGACAGGTAAAGGAGAGTAAAAAATGGAAAAAGAAAAATTTTATATTGCAACAGCAATAACATATACATCAGGTAAACCTCATCTAGGAAATACATATGAAATAGTTTTAGCAGACGCTATAGCACGTTATAAAAGATTAACGGGATATGATGTGTATTTTCAAACTGGAACAGATGAACATGGTCAAAAAATAGAAGAAAAGTCAAATTTAAATGGTATTGAACCACAAGAATATGTAGATGAAATGTCCCTAGAAGTTAGAAGAGTATGGGATTCTATGAACACAAGTTATGATAAATTTGTTAGAACTACTTCACCTAGTCATGAAAAGGTTGTGCAAAAAGTTTTTAAAAAATTATATGATCAAGGAGATATATATAAAGGATTTTATGAAGGATTATATTGTACACCTTGCGAATCATTTTTTACAGAATCACAGTTAGTAAATGGTTTATGTCCTGATTGTGGCAGAGAAGTCCATAAAGAGCAAGAGGAAGCATACTTCTTTAAATTAAGTAATTATTCTAAAAAATTAGAAAAATATTTAGATGAACATCCAGATTTTATTGAACCAATTTCTAGAAAAAATGAAATAGTTAATAATTTTATTAAGCCAGGAATTCAAGACTTATGTGTTTCTAGAACAACATTTAAATGGGGGATACCAGTAGATTTTGATGCAAAACATGTTGTATATGTATGGCTAGATGCACTTTTAAATTATATTACATTTTTAGGTTATGATATAGATTCAGAATCAGAAGAATTTAAAAAATACTGGCCTTGTGATTTGCATTTAATTGGTAAGGATATATTAAGATTTCATACAATTTATTGGCCGATTATTTTAATGTCCCTAGATTTACCACTACCTAAAAAAATATTTGGACATCCATGGTTATTATTTGGAAATGATAAAATGAGTAAATCAAAAGGTAATATAGTTTATGCTGATAAGTTGGCTAATGTTGTTGGAATAGATGCTGTAAGATATTATTTGCTACATGAAATGCCATATGCTCAGGATGGAAATTATACACATGAATTGTTGATTGAAAGATATAATTCTGATTTAGCAAATGTTTTAGGAAATTTAGTTAATAGAACAATAAGCATGTCCTATAAATATTTTGATGGTGAGGTAAGAGAAGCAATAGAAAAAGAGCCAATAGATGATGAATTGATTTCTGTTGTAATGAAAGCAAACAAATTAGTTGAAGAAAAAATGAATGAATACCGAATTGCTGAAGCAATCGATGAAATTTTTAATATATTTAAACGTTCTAATAAATATATTGATGAAACTACTCCATGGATTTTGGCAAAAGATGAAAATAAAAAAGAAAGACTTGCAACGGTTTTATATAATTTATTGGAATCAATTAGACATGGTGCAGTTTTGTTACAAGCATTTTTACCAGATACAGCAAAGGCTATTTTTAATCAATTAAATACAGAAAATAACCAGTATGATACCCTATTTGATTTTACTGGAATGGATATAGGAATTCATTTAAATGAACCACATCCAATTTTTGAAAGATTAGATTATGAAAAAACTATAGAAAAATTAGATAATTAGATTTATAATGTGTAAAATGATGTAAATTGTCGAGTGAAAAATGTAAATAATGTTTGAATTCTATCATAAAAATTGTTATAGTAGATATGTTGTCTATAATACCAGTAGTAAAAAAATAGAAAAAAGAGGGAAAATATGATAGAGAAGGCAAAACAATATAAAGTAATTTTATTAGCATATTGTGTGTTGTTTTTACTAATATTAGGTAGTGTGATGATAGAATTCAAATTATTGGATGTAATTTATTTAGGAGTATTGACATTTTTCTTATTTAGATATTTTTATATCAAAAGTAAATAAAAAAGCTATATAAAATTTTATATAGTTTTTTTGTTAAAGTGGTAATTTTTTTGAAAATTAACTGTATAAATTTCATAAAAACAATATATATGTTATAATGTATACAGGTGATTATATGTTTATTGATGCTCATTGTCATTTAAGTAATAAAGATTACGAAGATGTTGAAAAAGTTATAAAAAATATGGAAAATAATATAATGATTGCAAGTGGTGCAGATCATGAATCTAATGTTGACGTAGTTTCTTTAGTAAAAAAATATAATAATATATATGGGGTAATAGGTATTCATCCAACAGAAATAACTGAAAATATTGCTGAAAATCTTAAATTTATAGAACAACATATAAATGACAGTCATATTGTTGGAATTGGTGAAATTGGACTAGATTATCATTATGAAGTTAATAAGGAATTACAAAAAGAAATTTTTATAAAGCAAATTAGATTGGCATTAAAATATAAAAAACCTATAGTTATTCACACAAGAGATGCTATAAAAGACACATATGATATATTAGAAAGTGAAAATGCATATCAGGTTCCAGTATATATTCATTGCTTTTCTGAAAGTTTAGAGATGGCAAAGTTGTTCATAAAAAAGGGAGCTAAAATAGGTGTAGGTGGAGTAGTAACTTTTAAAAATGCCAAAAAAATAGTAGAAGTTGTCGAAAATATTTCATTAGATAATATTTTATTAGAAACAGATAGTCCATATTTAGCTCCTGTGCCTTTAAGAGGAACTGTAAATGAACCTAAAAATATAATTATAATTGCGCAAAAAATAGCTGAAATAAAAAATGTTGATGTAGATGATGTAATAAGAATAACAAGGCATAATACCATAGCCCAATTTGACTTAAAATAAATTGTATGTTATAGTTTTAATTAGCACTTGAAACAAATTGAGGTGAAATATGAATATATATTTGATACAAATAATTGGTAATTTTGTTAATTTTATATTTGTAACAATATTATCATTATTTGGAGTGTTTAATAGTGTTGATACAGAAATAAAAAATCAAGATGTTACAAAAAATTCTTATATTGAAAATCAGACAATAAATTATAATGTTATATATCAATATAGCAGTAAAATTCCTTCAAATATAACTAAAGTTTTAACACCAGGTGAAGAAGGGGTTGTTTATGTCAATAATTATGATAATACACAGATAGTTTTAAAGGAAGCTAAAGATGAAGTTGTTTTGGTTGGAACTGGGGATCAAGGATTATTTAATGGAAAATTAACAGGATATGGTCCTGACTGTCCAGGATGTAGTTTAGTAGGAAATGTTTCTTGCAAAACTAAACAAGGTACAAATCATAGTTTGATAAATGATGGTATAACATATATAGATGATGAATTTGGTGAGGTCAGAATACTTGCAGCAGCAACAACCGCTTTTCCATGTGGAACAGTTATAAACGTTGATAATGGAATTTTGGAACCGTTTAATGCTGTTGTTCTAGACACCGGTTATGATATGCGCAAAGCATGGAATAACGGAAGTGTTTGGTTTGATTTAGCATTTGAATCACAAGCAAGTGTAACAAATGTTTCAAATAAAACGACATCATTTAGTGTTCAAAGATGGGGTTGGTAGAGAAACTAAGAAAATATTAGTTTCTTTTTTTGAGACTGCTGAAAAAGTATACACAGATTACTGTAAATATTTCAGTAGTCTTTTTATTTTGATATAATATATATG
>CAKOXI010000046.1 GCA_934130045.1 uncultured Bacilli bacterium
ACATTATTTACTTCTATATTTCCGTTTTCATGTACCTTAACTAATCCACTTGTTGCTTTTGTTCCTTTATAATTTAATTTTTCTAAATCTGTTAAATTATAACTAGAAAGTTTATCTATTTCATTTAAACTACATCCATCATTACCACATGAAAAAGTTAAATCCTGATTAGGTAACTCTCCATTATTTTTTAACATAAATTCTGTTATATAATTTTCTGCAGACGAAACTATCCCATATGTTGAATCTTCTGCTGATGATAGTCTTGCCTTATTTAATATTTTTATTACTTGAGGTACTACTATTAAAGCAATTATTGCTAATATTACTATTACTGCAAGTAATTCAATAAGTGTAAATCCTCTATTCTTTTTTTTCATTTTGTACAACTCCTATTCTATATATTAGATTACCATTTTTTACTATTTTTATCAATAAAAAAAGAAGATTTTATTCTTCATCTAATCTTGGTGTTAAAATTTCATATCCATCATGAGTTACTAAAATTGTATGCTCATAATGTGCAGAAGGTAATGCATCCTCTGTTTTAATAGTCCAACCATCTTCTAACATATAAATATCAGCTGACCCTAAATTCAACATTGGTTCAATACAAATAACCATACCTTCTTTTAATTTTGGTCCAACACCTTTTTTGCCATAATTTGGAACATCTGGATCTTCGTGCATATCAGTACCTATTCCATGACCACATAATTCCTTAACAACACCTAAATTATGCTTTTTAGCATATTCCTCAATAGCAAAAGATATATCACCAATTCTATTTCCTGGTTTAACCATGCTAATACCTTCATATAAAGCTTTTTCTGTATGATGCATTAAATATTTTTTTTGTTCACTAACTTCACCTACTGAATAAGTCCAAGCTGCATCTCCTTGATATCCTTCATAACCAATAACCATATCAATGGTTATAATATCACCTTTTTTTAATTTTCTTTTATTTGGAATTCCATGAACAACCTCATCGTTAACACTTGTACATAATGTCGCAGGAAATCCTTCATATCCTTTACATGATGGAACCCCACCCATACTCCTAATATAATCCTCAGCTAATTTATCAAGTTCTAAAGTAGTAATACCTTCCTTTATAAATTGTTTTAAATATTTATGTGTTTTAGAAACCATCATTCCAGCTTTACGCATTAATTCGATTTCTCTTTCACTTTTTATAGTTATCATAAATACCTTCTTTCTAAAACTATATATATTATATCACGTATAATCTATTTTTTATAATCATTTTTTATTATTTCAGATTCATACAAATGCTTATATTGAGTACAATTATTCATTAATTGTTCGTGAGTTCCTTCTGCCAAAATTTTTCCATCATCCAAGTATAAAATCCTACTTGCATTTTTAATTGTTGACAGGCGATGCGCAATTATCAAAATAGTATATTCACCCTTCATATTTTCAATAGCTTTTTGTATTTGTTCTTGGGTATCATTATCTAAAGCACTTGTTGCTTCATCAAATAAAATTATTTCAGTTTTTTGTACCAATGCCCTAGCAATCGCAAGTCTTTGTTTTTGACCACCTGATAAATTTACGCCACCTTCTCCTACAACTGTATCATATTTATTAGGCAAACTCATTATAAAATCATGCAAACAGGCACACTTACAAGCTTCTACCATTTCATCATCTGTTAAATTTTGTTTTACAAGTTTCAAATTTTCTTTAATACTCAAATTAAATATATATGGGTTTTGACTTATTATAGTAATATTTCCTCTTATAGAATCTTTATCAAGTTCATTAATATTTATACCATCAATTTTTATTTCACCATCATTAATTTCATACATTTTACATAAAAGATTAAAAATTGTTGTTTTTCCTGCACCACTTTTACCAACAAAAGCAACGGTTTCATTAGCTTTAATTTTAAAAGATAAATTCTTTAAAACTTTTATTTCATCATAACCAAATGATACATTTTTAAACTCAAAATCACCTTCAACTTTATCTAAATGCTTAAATCCAAATGTTTCTTTTTTAAATTCGTTACTTTCTATAATATCAAAAACTCTATTTGCAGATAAATTAAAATCCTTAACTTTATCTAATAACTCACCTATATAATAAGCAAATTCTGGTAATCGTTCTGAATAATTAAAAATAATTAAAGCATTAGCTATTACAATTTTTTCTTTAACTATTAGTACTACCAAAAGAATTATTAATAATAAATCAACTAAATCACTAAAAAATCTTCTAAATAATTTATATGTTCTATTAACACTACCCATATTATATTTTTCACAATTGAGATCTTTTATTTTACTATTTAATGAAGTAATAAAACTGTCTTCACTATTAAGCATTTTAATATCACGAACACCTCTTATAATTTCACTAAAAAAACCAGATACTTTTTCATTCTTTGACCTAAATATTTTATCATACTCTATATACTTTTCTACTCTTTTTCGTTCTATTAAAAATAAAATTACAATTGTTGTTAAAAGATAAATAAAAGTGATTTTATTTATCAAAAATACTGCGCAAAAAATTCCTATACTTGATATAATTCCATACAAACATTCATTTAATACATTAAATATTTCAGCTAATTTTGAAGTATCACCAGTAATTCTTTGAATAAAAACACCTGTTCCGTATTTTTCAATTGTTTTATTTTCTAATTTTAAAATACTTTTTCCTAATTCTAACTGAATTTTAGATGAACTTTCTCTATATATAAGTTGGGAATATTTGTCTATTAAATAACTTGAAATATTATTTAATTGTTCTACAAGAAATATAACAATACTTATAATTATTAATTGATAAAAATTATTACTAGTTAAATTAACAATTATTTTAGCACTTAATATAGGGACTATTACGCTTATAATTATTGTTATAATATTTGTAATTATAAATTTTATAAAATTTTCCTTTTGACTTTTTGAAAATTCCCACGCAAATTTTAAGTTTTTTATAAATTCTTTCATAAAACATCACCAATCAAAACCTATTATAACAAAAAAAAGATAAAATAGTATCTTTTTTATAATTCATTTTTATAATAACTAATTTTTATTAAATATTATTTTCACTTTTTTATTGTTATTACCGGGCGAACGCCTGATGCAGTATCACTACTGCTACTGCCCAAGTAACCGTCAAAATTAACACGGTATGCAACCCTAACATAGAATTCATCTTTGTCAGAGTATGAGGACATTGTCCACCAATATCCACGAGAATCTCCACATTTATTAGAATTACAATATAACCAATTTGCATAATCACTACTTGAAGATATTTTTGTTATTCCTGACACATTTGGATAACGTGCATCTGTTCCATTATGTCTTGGGCTCAAATTCCAAATTTCTGAATATGTTATTAATCTTACATAATCTGTTTCATAACCTTCACTACACTTTGCTTCACTTATTTTTTCTATTTCCGGTTGTAAATATCCTCCAAATGTTGCAGTACCATTTTCATGTGATGGATCTATACAAACACTAACTGGTACTATTTCATTTGGTATTTTATTCTTTAATTCCGGATACAATGTTTCTTTTAAATATTTATTTATTAATGATTTATCCCAACTATATAAAGTATACCCTATTTTTGAAATTCCACAATCTGTTGATTCATCCGTATCATACGTACAATGCTTCATATCTTGTATTTGTCCAGCATCCATAAGTAACGTAACATTTTCTCCATCATCACTTATTACATGCCAGTTATATCCACCTAATTCTAATGCATCACCTGATGTATACTTATTAGATTTCCATACCGCATGCAATGTAACATTACCTGTTAATTTTATTGTTGAACCTTTCTCATATTCAGATTCCGTTGCACTACTATTTGTTGACCATCCTATGAAACTTTCGTTTTCTTTTGTTGGTTCTATATTTGTTATAGTTAAATCTGTATTTTCTAAAGATACTTGATTTTCTATATTTCCCGTTCCACCATTTAAATCATAACTCAATGTATATGCATTTAATACTTTTGTTTCACTTGTCCTTGTATTTAATTCATTTATTCTATTTTCTGAATAGGTATTATTTATTGCTCTTACCTTTAAAGTATAATTTCCTACTCCTATATCATTAAATATATATGTATTCTTCTTTTGTGGTTCACTTGGTAACCAAGTTGTACCATTATCTATACTAAATTGATATCCATATATTCCTGATTCTAAATCTTCTCCTGATGATGTTAATGTAATACTATTCGCTGTATGTGTTTCTGTAAATGTTGATGAAATTGGAGCTATTCTATCTATATTAATTACTTCTTTTGATACAGACTGATTACTGCTTCCTAATGTTACTTTTCCAATAACAATAGAGTTTTCTGTTACCTCTATATTTGTTGTTTCTTCTGTTACTATTGTTTCATCAACTAATATTGTATTCCCATCTAATGATTCTATTTTATAGCTATATGCTAAATTCTCTCCACTTGGATATTTTATCGTTACTGTTTTACTTTGTGTCCAAGTATCCTCTTTATCTACTGTTATT
>CAKOXI010000047.1 GCA_934130045.1 uncultured Bacilli bacterium
GGATAAACAAGACTTACTCCTTCCCTATTTAGAAAGTGGTTTGATTACATTAATAGGTATGACTACATCTAATCCATATCACAAAATTAATCCTGCTATTAGAAGTAGATGCCAAATATTTGAATTAAAAGAATTAACAACAGATGATATAAAGGAAGCTATAAATAGAGTTATAGAAAAAAATTATTTACCTAATATAACAATATCGGATGATGTAATTAATCAAATAAGCAAATTATCAGGTGGTGATTTAAGAAGTGCTTATAATATTCTAGAAGTTGCCTATTATTCTACAACTGATTTTAATATTACAACTGATATTATTAAAAATATAAATAATAAACCAGTATTTTTTTATGACAAAAATGAAGATGGATATTATGACACTATTAGTGCATTTCAAAAATCTATTCGAGGTAGTGATGTTAATGCTAGTTTACATTACCTAGCTAGATTGATAGAGGCTGAAGATTTAGATATTATTTATAGAAGAATGTCTGTTATTGCCTACGAAGATATCGGTTTAGCTAATCCTATAATGGGAGTTAAGGTAGATGCTGCAATTAATGCTTGTGAAAGACTAGGATTACCAGAAGCTCAAATTATTTTAGCAAATATTGTAATTGAACTTGCACTATCTCCAAAATCAAATAGTGCTTACTTAGCGATTGATTCAGCATTAAAAGATATTCATTTAGGAAATGTTGGAAGTGTTCCTAATCATATAAAAACCAATTCACCTGATTATTTATATCCTCATAATTATCCAAACAATTTTGTTCGTCAACAATATTTACCAGATAATTTAGTAGGAAAAAAATATTACATTCCTAAAAACAATCAAAACGAAAAAAAATTTAAAGAAATAATTAATAAATTGGAGGAATTAAATAAATGAAAGTATTAGTATTAGGTGCTGGTGCCTATGGATTAGCATTAGCATCTGTTTTAAATGATAAAAATAAAGTTACAGTTTATTCAGTGATTGAAAAAGAAATCGATGATTTAAAAAAAACATATCAAAATAATAAGTTGTTTCCAAATATTGAACTATCAAGAGACATCAATTTTACTAATAATATCGATGATTCTATTAAAGATACTGAACTAATTATTGTGGCAATACCTACAAATTTTATTGAAAAAACAATAAGACTAATAGAAGGTAAAATAGGCACAAATATACCAATTTGTATTGCTTCTAAAGGAATAAATAATGATACCTGTATGTTTGCATATGATATTATTAAAAATGTGTTAAAGACAGATAATATATCAGTTTTATCTGGTCCTAGTTTTGCTATAGACACAATAAAAAAAGAACATATAATTCTTTCTTTAGCTGGTAATAATTTAGAACAAATAAAAACTGTTTTCCCAGATTATATAAAAATAGAAACTACTTCAGACATTATTGGTGTAGAACTATGCGGAACATTAAAGAATATATTTGCAATATCATGTGGAATATTAGAAGGTATGAATGCATCAGACTCTACTAAATCATCATATTTAACTAAAGTTATAAATGAAACTATGAATATAATTGTTAAATTCAACGGTAAAGCAAGCACAATTTTATTAGCATGTGGAATTGGTGATACAATTTTAACTTGTAGCAGTAAAAAAAGTAGAAATTTTACTTTAGGATATTTAATTGGAAGTAAAAAGACAAAAGATGAAATTAATAATTATCTTAATAATACAACAGTTGAAGGATATGACGCAATTAAATCAATAAAAAATGTATTTATAAATAATCATATTAATTCAGCATTAATAGACTTAATTTATGACATATTAATAAATAATGAAAATCCTAGTAAATTGATTAATTATATAGTTAAATAATAAAAAAGCAGTTCAATCTGCTTTTTTTGTAATAGTTTCTATTAATCATATTTCTAATATAAAAAGTTCTAAAGCTATATATTTATCAATTGTTCCTGATTTGATACATTCATCTATATTGGCTAGTTTTTTTATATAATTAAGTAATTTTTGTGAAGAATAATTTATAGAATTTTCTAAAGCTTTTTGTATTCTATATGGATGTATTCCTAATATATTAGTTATATCCTTATTAGAATAACCCTTTTTTGATAACATTTTAACTTGATATATAATTCTAAATTGATTAGCAAGCCTAATTATAATTTGAATAGGTTCTTCACCTTGATTTAGCATTTCATTATATATTTTAAGAGATTTGGAAACATTTTTATTTACAATACTATTTGTTAAATCATTTAAATCAATCAAAGTAGATTCACTACATATATTATATATATCATCTTTTGTAATTACATAATTATCATCTTTATATAACTTTAATTTATCTATTTCTTTAGCTATTATAGAAAGGTTATCGCCAACATAATTAATAAAAGTTTTTATTGTATTACTATCCATTTTGTAATTATCTAATTCTTGAATAATAAAACTATCCAATGATTTTGGTTTACTAAACTCAGTAACATTTCCCTTCTCTTTAATTAATTTTACTATTTTTTTCCTATCATCTATTTTTTCAGAATCAGTTTTAAAAATTAAAATAGTTTCTGGATTAGGATTATTAATATATTTGATTAAATTATCTATATTATGTTCTAATCCCTTTTTTTTAATTGTTCCTGTAAATATATAAGAATTATCAATGATAATTAATTTTTTTTCGCTAAATAAGGAAACCATAGAGGCATCTTCTAAAATATTATCAAGAATATCATTATCCAAATTATAATTGGATATATTAATAGAACTTATATTATTTTCTTCTTCTATTTTTTTTATTTTTCTATTAATTAAAAAATCATTTATACCATAAAATAAATAAATCATTATAACATACCTTTCTTTTTTAAAACAAAAGCTATAATAAGTGATATCACTATTGAAATTAATAATATTATTAAAAATGCAAAAGGATTATTATTTAATAAACCTAAATCAACATTCATTCCCATAAATGACGCTATTATAGTAGGAATAGATAAAACAATAGTAATACCTGCTAAAAATTTCATTACTGTGTTTAAATTGTTGGAAATTATAGTTGCATATGTATCAGACATACTGGAAATAATTTCTCTATAAATATTGGCAGTTTCAATTCCCTGGTTATTTTCTATAATAGCGTCTTCTAGCAAATCTTCATCTTCTTCATAAAGATTTAATACATTTCCTTTAGATAATTTTTCTAAAATTATAGCATTAGCCTTTAAACTAGTTACAAAATAAACTAAACTCTTTTGAATATGCATCAAATTTAACAATTCTTTATTAGAAGTAGATTTGATTAAATCTTTTTCTTTATTTTCAATTTCACTATTAATCATATTTAAATATCTGATATAATAAGTTGCTATTCTAAACAATAACTGAATTATAAATCTTGTTCTTTTTGCAGTACTTAAAGATTTGATTTTATTGTTTTTAAAATCCTTTAAAACTTCAGTTTCTTTTAAACATATAGTTAATAAATAATTTTCATTTATAATAATACCTAAAGGAATTGTTGAATACTTATTTTTTACCTTTTTGTCCTCAATATAAGGAATATCAACTACAATTAAAGTAGCATTATCCTCAAATTCAATTCTAGGTAATTCTTCATAGTCTAGAACTTTCAAAATTAATGATTTAGAAATATTTGTCTTTAAAGACACTTTATCAAGTTCACTCTCAGTAGGATTTACTAAATCAATCCAACAATAATTTTGCATGGATTTTAGAGTTTCAACTATTCCATCTTTATTAGTCTTATATATCTTTAGCACACTAATCACCTACATTATTTTACCAAATTATAATAATTAAATCTATTAAATATTATTTAATTATAAACCAAAATGTTGTACCATTACCTTTGACCGAATTAACACCATAATCAAAATTATGATTAATTAATATATTTTTCACAATTGATAACCCTAAACCGGTACCAACAGTTACTCTCTTATAACTTTTATCTACTTTATAATATTTATCCCAAATTAGATTTAAATCATCTTTGTCAATACCATTACCTGTATCAATAATCGATACTTTAGTACCTTTATTAGTATTTTCCACTTTAATTATAATTTTTTTATCATCACCAGTATAATTAATCGCATTATTTATTAAATTATATATTACTTGTTCTATTCTTTTTTTATCTGCTTTTACGATATTATTTGTTTCATATTCAAAAACAAAATTATATTTTTCAGTTGCTTCAAGATATTCATACCTTTTTATAATACTTTTTATTAAATCTATTAAATTAAATTGTTCTATATTTAATTTATTAACATTAGATTGTTCTTTAGATAACTCTAAAATATCATTAACCAATAAATTTAATCGATCAGTTTCTTCTATAATAATATTTAAATTTTCATTTCTTTTAATAGTATTTTTTTGATTTAAATCTCTTGCCATTTCAGCATAGGCTTTTATCATAGTAAGTGGAGTTTTTAGATCATGACTTACATTTGCTAGCAACTC
>CAKOXI010000048.1 GCA_934130045.1 uncultured Bacilli bacterium
TAATGTTACATAATCCCCTTTTGAATACTCAAGTCCTGCATACATAGCAGCTTCTTTACCAAAATTTCTAGAAAAATTAATTACTTTTATATTTGATTTAGAATTTTTAACTAAATTTTTTAATTCCACCTCAGTATTATCTTTTGAACCATCATTAACAAATATCATTTCATAAGTAAATTTTTTATTATAAAATATTTTATTAATCGCATCATGTATTATTGATACATTTTTATCCTCATTATAACAAGGAATAATAATTGATAAATCCATAATTACCTCCAAATACAACACTATTATAGCAAATTTTAATTAAAAAATATAGTCCATTAATAATGAACCATATTTTTTTAAATACTTTCTATAAAGTCTACAATCATATTTTTAATTTTTTCATTATTACCATCATACTTTTTTGGATTAAAGCTATCTATATTATTTAATATAGAACTTAAATCATCAAAATTTTCAAGTTTTATAATATAACCATCATTAGCAAAATTATTTAATATTTGTAGTTGATGATCATTAGTATGTTCATGATATTTTTTAAGTCTTGCTGCCGCAATAATTTTTTTATCCAATTTTAATGAATCTAAAATTGAACCAACTCCCGCATGAGTTATTATTATTCTTGCTTGCTTTCTATATTTATCTAATTGTTCCTGAGACATCAGATCAAATATTTTCATATCTTTGGAATTATATTTTGTACAACCAGTTTGGACAATAACTTCTTCATTAATAACCTTATTATCTATGCATTTTTGAACTGCATTTAATAGTCTTTTAAAACTTTTATCTTGTGTGCCTAATGTAACTAAAATCATTAATAAATCCAACCTCCATATTTTGCCTTAGGATACAATTTTAACATTTCCTCCCATTGAACAATAAATAAATCAGCTATTGGATAAACTAAGCTTCCAGATATAGTTTTAGTATTATAATTTGCAAAAGTTTCTATAAAAATAACTTTAGAACCAAATAATTTTCCAATATAACACATAGGTACAGAAGTATGAGCACCAGTTGTAATAATAACTTTTGGTTTAATTTTAAAATACAAAATAAATGATTTAACAACATTAAAAGGAAATTTAAATAAATAAGTAAAGGGATGATCTTTAGTACCATATACTAGATAATCAATTTTGTTTTTATATTTATCTTTTAAAGAAATGGTTTGTTTTGTTTTTTCTGTAATAATATGATAATCATATTTTTTAAACAAATCATTTAACTGTAACAATTCAGATAAATGTCCACCAGTACTAGATATAAATAATACTTTCATATTATCTCTCCCTTCACTATTTTTTAATTAGTTATTTTACTAAAATAATTATTTAAATCATTCATTGTAGTATAATCAACAACAACAAATCTAGGTAATCTCATTTTATCCATTCCCACATGTACCAAAGCATCTCCCTTTTCACCAGCAAATGCCATTGTAAAACCTGCTTCCTTTAAAACTTCTATAGAATAATCATTATATTCATAGAATGGATAACAAAAATAAGTTGTACCATTTAAAGCATCTCTTGTTAACTTCAAATCATTTAATAATAAATCTTTATCAAGACACTTTATCTCTCCACCTTGTCCACCAGGACATTTTCCTCCATTATGTAAATTATTAGAATGAGAATGTAATTCAATATAATCTGTTTTATAGTAACTACTTGGATTATACCAAGAAGTTATCAAAAATATTGTTCCATACATTTCATATTCTGTTAGCATATCAACACCTAATTTAGTTCTACCACCATCATCAATTGTAATTAAAACACTTTTAGGAAGTCTTATTTTGCCATCAACATAATCTTCTACTTCTTTCATCTTTAAAGTCATTATATTATTCTCTTTAAAATAATCCAAATGACTTTTAAACTGTGCCTTAGAACAACAAATTTCTTCCCTACATCCAGCACTATCAGTAGCATCATCTTCGTCATAAAAGAAATGATAATTTAAAACAGCCACACCACTAGCATTATTTAAATCAGTATTATGGTTATCAATAACCTTATCTACATCACTATCTTTAACAAATACTAAAGTATCATTATACTGAACACCATATAAATTATCATCTTTAACAATAATCGGTAAATTAAAAGAATCATTTATTGTATAAAGCAAATTTAGTTCCTTATCATAAAACGAAGTTACATTATTTGTAACAATATTTTGATTAAATGGAATATATTTTTTATATCTATCATCTACTTTAGTTAATGCTTCAATTTTATCAACATCTTCATAATTAATATAAAAAGTATTATTTAAACTTTCAATTTTAAATTTTTGTGTTTCATTAGATATAGAAATATCACTAAGTGTCAATTCAATATCTTTATTAATACTACCAACAACATTATTATTTTCATCATACAAATTGGCTTCCTTATTTGTCTTAACATATTTATTATAATGTTTACTTATTAACTCTATATTATTTTCATTAACTATATCGTCCTTATTATCTTTATTTTTTAAAGCATAGTAAACTCCAAAAACAGCAACTAAACAAACCAAAAAAACTAAAAATACAACTAATTTATTATTTTTCATAAATATTCTCCTACCTTAATAATAACATATTTTTTCTAAAATTACTATTTTAAAATTTCTTTCCATTTATCTTTAATAATATCAGAAGTATACCTCAAACTTTTTTTTCTAGCATTTATTCCCATAGTATTTCTTCTTTCATCATTATTTATCAAATCAATAATTTTTTTTGCCATTTTCTCTTTATCTCTATCACTGATTAAATATCCATCCCAATTATTGCTGATTAATTCTTTAGCACCAATAGCACAATCAAAAGCAACAGCAGGTATTCCGTAAGAAAAGGCTTCTAGTAATACTATTCCAAACGATTCAGTATAAGAACACATAACATAAATAGATGATTTTGAAAGCATTTTATTTATATATTTTTTATCTCTATATCCATGAAGTATTACATTATCTTCTAGCTTGTAAGTTTTAATTCTATCTTCTATTTTATCACGTTCTAACCCATCACCTATAATATTTAATTTCCAATCAGGACACTTTAAACTAACATTTTTAAATACTTCAATTAAATCTACAAAACCTTTTTCTTTAGACAATCTACCGACAGAAATTATATTTTTAGTATCAAGTTTTGATGTTTCAGTTGGAATTTCATCCAAAGTATTTGGAATATATACACATTCACATTTACTTCTTTTTAATTTTTCTTTATAAAAATCTCTTAATGATTCAGAAACCAAAACTAAAAAATTAAGTTTTTTTGCAGAATTTACTACTTTTCTAATATATTTATTATTGTAATTATGATGATTATGTTCCCATCCTATTTTTAATGAATTTTTACTGCCATATTTTCCAAGCCATTTATTATGTAAATGTCTAGTAGAAATTATAATATCACTATCACACTTTTTTATAGCTTTTATCATTTTATATTTTCTTAGAAATAATATTTTGATGCTTATGAATAATTCTTTAAATATTTTAAATAAATTAAAGCTTCTTAAAGAAGCCTTTAGTTCTTTATGATTAGGTTTAATATTAGTTATTAAATAACTTACATTAACTTTTGAATCTAATTTAAATGCAGGATTATCATATAACTTATATGTTGAAATAATTTCAATATCATATTCTTCACATAAAGAATTAGATAATGATGATATAGCTTTTTCAATCCCACCATATCCTAAATGAAGAGCCAAAATAGTTATTTTCTTCATATTACCACCTATACATGATTATACAACAAATTGTGAATATAGTAAAGTTTTTATAATAATTATGAATATCAATTCTAAAATGCATAATTTTAAGTTGCTATTTAATGAATATTTTTATATAATCCTGACTTTGACAGTTGTTGAACAGAAAAAACTCCAAATCCCTTATATTTAAAGGCTTAATGGAGTTTTAT
>CAKOXI010000049.1 GCA_934130045.1 uncultured Bacilli bacterium
CATTATTTTTTAACATAAATTCTGTTATATAATTTTCTGCAGATGAAACTATTCCATATACCGAATCTTCTGCTGATGATAGTCTTGCTTTATTTAATATTTTTATGACTTGTGGAACTACTATTAGAGCAATTATTGCTAATATTACTATTACTGCTAATAACTCTATTAGTGTAAATCCTCTATTCTTTTTTTTCATTTTGTACAACTCCTATTCTATATATTAGATTACCATTTTTTTCTATTTTTATCAAAGAATGTTATAAAAAATTTTCATAAGAAAAGTACAAATTAATGAACTTTCATAATATAATATTAATTAATATTTTCTTTTTTCTTAACCTTCTTTTTATTTACATTAAATTCTTCATAATCATCATTTATTATTTTTTCATAATATTGCATTAATTCTTGGAATGAATACTTCTTATATAATTCTTCTACATTAGTGTTATTTTTTAATTCTTTTTTAAAATTTGCAAATTTATCGTTATTTTCCATTACCTATTACCCTTTCTATGATTTTTTTCACATAAATCAAGTATTTTGTTATATGTTTCTTCATCATCAATACTATCTAATAATGTCTTATCTACTAGATCATTTCTTTTTGCTAATTTGTAATATAAATTTCTATCATTATCGGTCTTTTTTACACCAACACCTAAAATAAGAATAGAATTGTTGTTTAAATTTTTATATAAAATTCTAACTTGATCAAGTCTTAATTCTCTAAATTGCTTTAGTTTATCATTATTTATCAATTGTTTATCAAGTACCTGTGTTGTGTTATTACCTCTTTTTTTCTTAAGTAAATATTCGATCTTTTTATAATATTCTTCAGGTACATCCTTTAAATCACGTTCCATATATGATATATCAGATGATGAAGCAAATAAAAAGTTTATTTTATTTGAATTATTAATAGAATTTTCAGTATCATTTTCCTCTACTATTTCACATTTATTTTCTAATTCTTTTAATTGATTATCAAAAAAATTTCTGCAATTTAAATATAAATTAAGATTTGCTTTATACTCATTTAAAACTTCAATTTTAGTTTCATTATCAAAATAAAATTCTTCATCTTTTATTAAAGCAACTGTATCAAATATTTCTTGTTGCATTTTTGTAAGTAAATCATAACTAATCTTTTTATATTCATTTTCATCATATATATTTTTATCATACGTAGGTAAACTCATTTTATATGTTTCAAAATCAAACAAATAATCTTTAGCTATAGATAACAAATTATTAGTAATTTTATCTATTTCTGAGTCTTTTTTGGGATTAATTGATATTTTCTCATATTTTTCATAGCCTGCATTCATCATATTAAATAAATCGTACTTATTAAA
The DNA here is from genome assembly GCA_934130045.1 of uncultured Bacilli bacterium. GTDB lineage: Bacteria > Bacillota_I > Bacilli_A > RF39 > UBA660 > CAJLIR01. The sequence goes on from CAKOXI010000049.1 coordinate 1,362, forward strand.
TGCTTTATCATATTTTAAATATGCTTTTGCATTATATAATCTAATATATTCACATAATTTAACTATCAAAAGTTTATCATAATTTTTTTGTTCTAAAAAATTATACATTGAATGATACAAATTTTTAGCAAGTGGTTGTCTATATTTTAAACAAGAAATTATAGTTCGGTATTCTCTTAATTTATCAACACTATAGTCATTTTCCATTAATTCTTTTTCAAAATTCATTTCCTCATATTTTTTATATAGTCTATTATAAAACATATGTATTTCTTTTTTTATATCATTTAAGCTACCATTTTTCGTGCTATTTTCTATTCTTACCATTGTATTTAAATAATCATTAATATAAATATCATCATCAAAAATACTATCTAACTGCATAGAAATAATTAATTTATTATCAATTAAAAATTCTAAATTTTCATCTTTAATTGTTTCAATTAAACTTTTAAGAATATCTAATTTTATATTCATAAAATCCAATGAATTTTTTAATTCTAATAATCTTTTAACCTCTATATATAATAAACTTTTTAATTTATCTATTGTTATTTTATTTTCATTCATATTTGCTCTCCTTAAAATCCACTACGTTTAAATAATTTTTCCAAATCATATTTTGAATAATATACTATAGTTGGTCTACCATGTGGACAATTAAATGGATTTTTACATTTTCTTAAATCACTTATTAAATTTTCCATTTCTTCTAATGTTATATTTTCATTTGCCTTAATTGAGGCTTTACAGCTTACAGTTGCGGCTAAATGATCATTAAATTTAGCAATTGAAAAATCTTTTTCTTTATGTATAACTAAATCTATAATTATTCTTATTGCCTTATCTTCCATACCTATTGGTATCCAAGTAGGATGTGCCTTTACTACTATTGAATTTAATCCAAATTCTTCAATATTAAAACCCATATTTGTTAATATTTCTAAATTATTTTTTAATATTAAAAATTCATTATTAGGGAATTCTAATGTAATAGGTATTAACATTGAAATAGAATCAGGACGGGGATTACCTAATTTTTCACGATAGTATTCATAATTTATTCTTTCCTTTGCAGCATGCTGATCAATAAGATACATTCCTAATTCATTCTGACAAATTATATATGTTCCATGTACAAGTCCAACTGGATATAATTCCGGTAACTTTTCTTTTGATTCTTCTATTTCATTAATAAGTTCATCACTATTATCTTCTATTTTTACAAATTCATTATTTTTGTTGTTTAATTCAACATTTTTAAATTCCTCATTACTTGCTTCATATTTAATTTCTTCTTCACCAACACGCTCAAGATTAAGTGTGATTTCCTCATACTTTGGTTTTTCTATTTTCTGTTCATTAAAATTATAATCATTAGTAACAGTATAAATAGGTTCAGTTTCTACTTCTATATGTGGTATCAAAGTTTGACGTTTTAGAGTATTTTTTATCATATTTTCAATTAAGTTAAGTAATTCCTCTAATTTTCCAAATTTTACATCCATCTTGGTTGGATGGATATTGACATCAACCAAACTTGGATCAAGTTCTATATTTAAAACAACAATTGAATATCTATTATCTGGTTTATATCCGTGATAACTATCATTAATTATTCTATTTATATCAATATTTCTAACAACCCTACCATTTACTAATGTTATTATGCCATTACGATTAGAGCGCATTACCTCAGGTAATGATATATATCCTGTTATTTTATAATCACTATCCATAGCACTAACTGGTAGCATTTTTTTTACTATATTAATTCCATAAATAGATGCGATTACCTTTAAAACATTTCCAGATCCATCAGTATTTAAAATTATATTACCATTATTTGATAAAATAAATTTAATTTCAGGATGAGATAATGCAATTTTATTTACGTAATCCGTTATATTTGCAAGTTCTGTATATAAACTTTTTAAATGTTTAAGTCTAGCTGGTGTATTATAAAATAAATCTAAGACAGTTATAACTGTTCCAACTCTAGAGTCGGAATTACTTACATTTTCTATTTTTCCACCATTTATTTCAACAGTTGTTCCAACTAAACCATTAGATGTTTTTAAAGTAATTTTACTAACAGATGCGATTGAAGCTAATGCCTCACCTCTAAACCCTAATGTTTCAATTCTATATAAATCTTCTTCCGTTTTTAATTTACTTGTAGCATGACGAGAAAAAGCTAAAACTGCATCTTCTCTGTCCATACCAGTACCATTATCAATAATTTTAATTTCTTTAGTACCAGCATCAATTAATTCAATTTTTATTTCTGAACTTTTAGCATCAATACTATTTTCAACTAACTCTTTTACTACTGATGCACACTTTTCTACTACTTCTCCAGCAGCTATTTTATTGGCAAGAATTTCATCCATTATTTTTATTTTCGACATAAAATCACCATATACATTATAAAAAAAATATTGAAAAAATTCAATATTTTTTAATTAATACTTAATCTAAATCCAACACTTGCATGTGCTCC
>CAKOXI010000050.1 GCA_934130045.1 uncultured Bacilli bacterium
ATTCATTTGTTATACCATTTTTTTTAATTAATATTGTGTTTTTAAATTTTTCCATAATATCCCCCTTAAGTACTGGTTATTTTAACACTTTTTTATAATTTGTCAAGTCTTAACTCTTTTATAGCTGTATATGACAAATTTTTTTGTAAAGCCTTCTAAATATTCAGATACTGCATCCATTAAATTAGAAATAAATTCTTTGGAACTTATATCAATATTAAGATTTTGACAAATATCTGAAACTGTTTTATCGTCAAACTCATTTATATGATTGTTTAAATAAACTACATCAGATAATTCAGAATATTTTTTCGCATAGATTGCTAATAAAGTACCTAAGATATATTTGTAGTTATAAGCTAAAAAACTGTCACTTAATATTGCCCCAAGGCATTCTGGATTTTGTTTTAAAACATTTATATTATTTTTTTCGATAATTCTTAAGTTTTTATATAATGTTAAGCATTCTTTGTCAAAATGCTCTTTTTTCATATTTAAAAAATAATTATTTAATAACTCAAACGAAGTATTACTAATATTTCCAAATTTTATATAAGTAAGTAAGATTATTTCATATTGAAAAAATATGTAAGAATGTCTTTTAGTACTTCGAATTCTCTCTAGATAATCTATCTCATTTTTATTTATATTATTATTTAATAAATAATTAACTGCATAGTTTTCAAAATATATTGACAAAAATTCTGAAAAATAATTTCTATTAATGGTATTTTGCGTGGCATTAGTATAATGAATAAATTCATGAATTAAAAGTTTAACATCATTATAATTAAATTCTCTATTAATATTTATTATTTGCTTTTCAACGTATCCATTTTTATACCAACTTATACAAACCGAGTCTTCATAAGATTTTTCATAACTAAAATCTAGTTCTCCACTATTAATTAAATTATCAAATTTTTTTAAATAGTCAGTATCAATATTTTTAATTATTCCTCTAGAAATATCAAATACATTTTGAAAAGTTAAATTATTTTGAATTATATTTAAATTTAGGTCGTATTTTTCTATAAACATTAAAAATATATCGTTTATTTGACAAATAGGGTCAATATTTTCTAATAAAAAGCTATTTTCTTTTTCAAGATGTTTGCATATATCATTTAAATAAAAATTTAATTTATCGTATATTATTTTCATTTTAAAACTCCCCCAAGGTAAGTATAACATACATTAAATTTTTATGCAGGGCATAATAATTTCAATTACATTCGCAATTTCATCAGAACAATCATTTATAGTCTACTCTTTAATTATTGCCATTATACCAGTTATATATTTTTCGTTTAGCACTATTAATTTATATAAAAATATCATTAAATTTATAAAATAGAACTTTTAAAAGGCCCTATTTTATTTTTTTTAAAGTATTTTTTATAAATTTTGATATTTCTTCATAATTTTCCATGTTTGTTAGTAAAGGATTATGAGAATTTGATTCAATTTCAACAATATTAGCTAAATAGTTTAAATCAGAATTAATCCAATTTTGATTTGCATCATAAATCGTTTCAACCTTAAAATTTTCAAAATAAGCACTTAGCATACCTGTAGAATCTTTATGGCCAACAATTAAAATATTATAGTCTGTTTCACCATATTTATCTATTATTTCACCATCTAGTTTTTCGTCTACAATTATATCATTTCTATTTGTGAATATTTTAGCCGTTTATATAGCTCTTTCTTGTGAATTTTTCTACCTTGAGCTCTGTGTTCAGCATTTATATCTGTTTGTCCGTGTCTAGCAATATAAATAATCATTGGATCTTTCCTTTATTATTTGCATGTTTTTTACTATAATGATAATGGCTATGTCATTACGCAAGTGTGTTTCTAAATTGGCATAGATTTAATTTAATTTCTTGCGTTTAGAACAAATGTTTGCTATAATAATAATGGATACATTTGAAATATATCAGATGCTTTCTCTTTCTATTTATCAAATGATAAAAGAAAGGTGGTGATATTTATGACAAAAAGAGAATTTTCTCTATTTATTATAATATTACTCCTATTCTTAGTTGTAATTATTTTACTCCTAAAATAGCAAAAGCATCTAATTTCACAACTATGTGATTTCAGATGCTATATCCATAAGGGATTGCATTTGATCAACCATAATCAAATGTATCCTTTTTATTTTATGCAAGTTTCCTTGACATATTCATGATAACATAAAAACGACTTTTTAACAAGCCGTTTTAAATTTTTACTCGAAAAGTTCGAGTTTAGTATCAATCTGGTGCTGGAAGTGGGGCTTGAACCTACGACCTATGCGTTACGAGGGCATTGCTCTACCAACTGAGCTATTCCAGCAGTAATATAATTATAACATTATTTTAAAATCATGACAACTTTAATTTTGATACTTATCATGTTAGAATAACTACGAGGTGGAAATATGTTTAAAAATACTTTAGATAATAAAAGATATACAACTTTGAATTATTTTTTCAAAAAGAAATTTGGTAAAAAAACATTTAAAGTTCCTTTAGATATAAAAAGTACTTGTCCCAATCAACTAAAAGGTGGATGTATATTTTGTTTAAATAAATCCGTTGCCAATATTAGCGATGGTTCTTTGGACATAATAGATCAATTTGAAAATGGCGTTAAAATAATGGAAAATAAATGGCCTGATGGTTTATATATTCCCTATTTTCAATCAGGAACCAATACTTATGGAGACTATAAAATAGTTAAATCTTATATTGATAAATTACTTTCTAATCCCAAAGTAGTAGGAATTTCTATTGCTACAAGACCAGATGCTATTAACGATGAATGGCTTAATTATTTAAAAGAGTTAAATAAGCAAACCTTTTTAATGGTAGAACTAGGTCTTCAAAGTAGTAACAATAATACTTTAAATTTTATTAACCGAGGACATGATCGTGATACTTTTACAAATATGGTTAAAAAATTAAAAGAAAATGGTATTTTTGTAGTTGCTCACATTATCAATGGACTTCCTTATGAAACAAAAGATAATATGTTAAACACAGTTAAATATTTGAATTCTTTAAATATTGATGGTATTAAAATCCACATGCTTTATATAGCAAAAGATACTCCCCTTGCCAAAATATATTTAGATAAAAAATTTCCTGTTTTATCTAGAGAACAGTACGTTGACATTGTTTGCTCACAGCTTGAATTACTAAATCCCGACATTGTTGTTATGCGTATAACTGGGGATCCTGATACTGCTAGTTTAATTGCCCCAAAATGGCTTATAAAAAAATTTCAAGTTTTAAATGATATTGATAAAGAAATGGTAAAAAGAGATATCTATCAGGGCGATAAATATCTCAGTTAAATTATTTTAAATATTTTAAAACTTGACCTTTATTTGGTATATCACTAGAAACTACTTTAGCTAATAAATTATTTCTATTAAAGCCTACTAAAACTCTTTCAATGTCAAAACTTCCATCATTTTTTTCCTTTAAAATATAGTAACAAGCTGTATTTTTTTCTAATTTATCTGTTGCTCCAATGCCTAACGCTCTTAAAGTTTTAATATTTGTTTTTTCTAAAAAGTCATCATATTCAAAGTGTACATGACCTTCAAATATTGAATCATAATTTAAAATCTCTTTACCATTAAAAATTGGATTTTTTAAAGCGTCCAAATAGCCTTTGTATTTATTATCCTTAATGTTGGCATATTTACTGATTTCTTCTTTAGCTTCTTGGCTATTTGTATATAAAAATTGTTTACTAGAGACTCCTTTTTCAAAATTATTTTGATATGACCATGTAC
>CAKOXI010000051.1 GCA_934130045.1 uncultured Bacilli bacterium
ATGTTGATGTGATATGGACTTTAAGTGATGGAACTAAGTTGAAATCAGCTAATGTAAAAAAATATGAATAATTTTGGAGTGATAAAGTGAAAAAAATTTTTTTAATTGGTATTATTAGTCTTGTTAGTATTTTTATGTTTACTGGGTGTGGTGAAATGCCAGAAAAAGGTATATATAAAGAGGGTACATACTTTGGATATAGTAGTAAACTTGAGGGAACTTTAACTTATACTACTACAGCTGTTATTTATATTAATGAATATGGAATGATAAAATCTTTATTTATTGATTCTACTTATTCTGATACACCTGGTTTATTAACTACTAAAAAATATGAATCTTATAGTTATGAAATATCTAGCCCATCAACAACTGAATCAGATATTATTACTATTCCTGATTGGAATAAACAAGTTAAGCTAATAGAGAATGCGGTTTTAAAAGAACAGGGAATTAATTTTATAAAATGGATTGATGATAATAAAACTGTAAGTGAATCGATTGATGGTGTTACGATGCCTATAAATGATATTTATACTGCTATTAATAATGCGTTAAATGAAGCTAAATAAAATATAGATTTTTCTATATTTTTTTCATTATCAAAAATGTTAATTTTGAATTAAATATAATAGAGATTTGGAGGTAAAAGATGTTAGATAATTTTATTACTTCAACTTTATTTTTATTAGTATTAGGTTTATTATTTATTATAAATACTGTATTAGGTGTTTTAATTGGTACAAAAGAGGAAGGATTTAATCTAAAAAAATTTTTATATGGCATTTTAAAAGGAATAATTGCTGCACTATGTATTGTAGGATTTTGTTTTGTAATTGAAATAACTCCAATTATTTTAAAAAGGATCGAAATAGAGTTACCAAGTGATATAGTAACATTTGTTGAACTTATAGGAATAACTATGACTGCTTATAAAAAATATACTAAAGAATGTTTTGAAAAAATAAAGAAAATATTTGAGTAGAAAAGGGTGCGAAAGCATCTTTTTTTGGTATAATTTTATTAGTAATGAATGATTTTGATATTTAATGTAAAAATAACGCTAATTCATACAAAATTGTTGACAAATCGGGACAATGGTGGTATTATAGCACTCAAAAAAGAGGGGGATAAATGTGAAAATAGGAAATATAGGAATAGATATAGATGGGGTTTTAACGGATATTGAAAGTTTTCAATTAAAATTTGGTGAATCATTCTTTAAAAATAAATATAACAAAGATATTGTAAATAGAAATGGTTATACAATAAAAGAAATATTTGATTGTACCAAAGAACAGGAAAAAGAATTTTGGACAAAATATTTATTGCAATATTCTATAAGTACTAAAGCAAGAGAAGGTGCTTCAGATTTTACTAATAAAGTTCATAATCAAGGTGGTAAAATATATATTATTACTTCGAGATATTATACTGATAAAGATAATTCATTAGGTAAAATTATGCGTTTTATAGTAGAAGAATGGTTAAAAGCTAATAATATTTACTATGATCAAATTATTTTCTGTAGTGATGATAAAACAGATGCGATAAAAAATAATAATATTGAAATTATGTTTGAAGATAGCGCAAAAAATATTAATGATTTAAAAGATTTAACAAGTATTGTTTGCGTTAATGCTAACTACAATAAAAGTGTTACAGACGTATATAGAATTAATTCATTTGATGAACATACTTTTGATTTAATTGTTGATATTATTAATAATAATGAATATAAGAAAATTGAAGATAGACATATTAATGAAATAAAACCAATATCTGGTAAGGGATCTATTGATAAACCTTGGATGAAGTATTATTCTTATGAAGAAAGAAATATTGAATTACCTAAAATGAAAATATATGATTATTTATATAAAAATAATCAAAGTAATCTTAATAGAGTTGCAATCAACTATTTTGATAATAAAATAACATATAAAGAATTATTTCAAAAAATTGATGCTTTCGCTACATCTTTTGTTAATTTAGGTGTAAAAAATAGGGATATAGTTACATTATGTTTACCAAATGTTCCAGAAGCAGTTTATGCTTTTTACGGACTAAATAAAATAGGCGCTGTAGCAAATATGATTCATCCTATGAAAAGTGGTAATGAAATTAAGGAATGTATAAATCTTGTTAATTCTAAAATAATGGTAATGATAGATAATTCCTATAATGAAATTAATAAAATAATAGATCAAACAAATATTGAAAAAGCAATTGTTGTCTCAGCTGGAGATTCAATGCCATTTCTTATGAGTAGTGTTTATAAGTCAAAATGTGAAACTAAAATTGATTATAAAGATAAATATATAAGTTTAAAATATTTTTTACGTCAAGACGTTAAAAGAAATATTGATTCTAAATATGAAGAAAATAAAACAGCAGTTATAATATATACAGGTGGTACTTCTGGTACTCCAAAAGGTGTTGAACTTACAAATGATAACTTTAATTGTATGGTTCATGAACAAAAGGCTACTGCTAAAAATTTCTCTTCAGGCGATAAAATGTTGACTATTATGCCTGTATTTCACGGATTTGGATTATGTAGTTCAATCCATATGCCATTATCGTATGGTATTACTACAATTTTAATACCTAAATTTGAATCTAAGAATTTTCACAATTTAATAAAAAAATATAAACCAAATCATATATTTGGTGTTCCTAAATTATGGAAAGCTTTAATTTCTGATAAAGAAATACAAAAAATGGATTTATCTTTTATGAAATATATTGTTTCTGGTGGCGAAAATATGAAAGATGGTCTTGAGGATGAAATTAATAATTTCTTAAAAGAACATAATTGTTATTCAAAAGTAAAAAAAGGGTATGGTTTATCTGAGGCAGTTGCGGGTACAACTTTATCAGATGACTACTGTAATTTAGTAGGTAGTGTAGGTATTCCATTAATTTGTAATAATTTCAAAGTCGTTAAACCTGGTACACAAGAAGAAGTTAATTATAATGAAGAAGGCGAGTTCTGTATATCCGGTCCAACTGTAATGAAACAATATTATAATAATGTTAGTGAAACAAATATGACTATTCAAAAACATAAAGATGGAAAAACTTGGTTACATACTGGCGATATGGGATTAATGACAGAAGACGGAATTTTATATTATACAGATAGATTAACAAGAATGTATGTAACAGGAGGTTTTAATGTATATCCTCCAAGAATTGAAAAAGTTATTGAAAGTAATAAATTAGTTGAAGCGTGTGCTGTTGTACCTATGAATCATCCATATAAAGATGTCAAAGTTCCAAAAGTATATGTTATTATGAAGGATGGCGTTAAACTTAATGATCAAATAATTATAGAAATAATGAATACTTGCAAGGAAAATTTGGATTTACATCATCAACCATTCAAATTTGCTGAAATTGATGAGTTTCCAACGACAAAATTAGGAAAAACAGATTATAAAGCTTTAGAAAAAATGGCAGAACAAGATGATATTAAAGTAAAGGTAAAAAGGAGATAGTGTTATGAGTGATTTTGGATTTCAAGTTGGGAGAATAGTTGGTACTCCCTATTTTAAGGAGAAATATAATTTAAAAATTGTTAATAGTGAAGCAATACCTAAAAGTGGCGCCATAATACTATGTGGAAATCACCTACACGTTCTTGATCAATTTCCTGTTATAGCTTCAACAAAAAGGACAAGTCATTGGATGGCAAAAAAAGAATACTTTGATTCAAAATTAGGTCCATTATTTAAAATGACTGGTGCAATATGTGTTGATAGATATGGTAATGCTAAAGC
>CAKOXI010000052.1 GCA_934130045.1 uncultured Bacilli bacterium
TAAAACTATTAGTAATAATCACGTTGATTTAATTTTATTAGATGTTAATTTACCTGATATGGATGGTTTTGAATTATTTAAAGAAATAAAAAAAATAAAAGATATTCCAATTATTTTTCTAACTGCTAACGATTTAGAAGTATCCGTTGTAAGAGGACTTGACATGGGAGCAGATGATTATATAACAAAACCGTTTAAAGCAAGAGAATTAGTATCAAGAATAAAAAATGTATTAAGAAGAGTAAATAATAGCCAGGATAATAATTTGATAAAAATTAGAGATATTGTTATTGATTTAAAGCAAGCTAAAGTTTTTAAGAATAATGTAGATGTAATGCTAACTGCCCTAGAATACAAAATTTTAATTACTTTAGCTCTTAATCCTAATACGGTATTTACAAGAGAAAAAATACTAGCAGATATTTGGGATGTTAATGAAGACTATGTAAATGACAATACATTAACTGTTTATATTAAAAGAATTAGAGAAAAGATAGAAGATGATATAACTAATCCTAAAATTATTTTAACAGTTAGAGGTATTGGCTATAAAATAGGTGGACTAGATGTTTAAAAATAGAGAGGTAAAAAAAATATTATTTTTAAATTTAATTTATTTTTTTATCATAATTATTATTGGACTAGTTTTAAGTCTTTATAGCTTTAATTTGTATAAAAAAAATCTTATTAGGAATAATAGTATTTTAGTGGGTAATATTTTAAAAAATCATCCAGAACTTGAAGAAGAAGTTATAAATGAATTAATATTAAATAGTGATACATATGATTATGGAACTGAAATACTAAATAAATATGGATTAGATGATCCTAAATATTTTGATTATTTAAAAGTAAATAATGAACTAAAACAAAATATTATTTTAACAAATATTTTATTTATAATTATATTATTTATGCTTGTATCTATTACTTATTTAATTTTTATTAAAAATCAATATAGAAAAATAAATAAAATTGATAAATATATGAACAAAATATTAAATAATGATTATTCTCTAGATATAAGAGATTATGTAGAAGGGGATATAAGTACATTAAAAAATGATGTCTATAAAATGACTATTAAATTAAAAGAACAAACCGAATTGTCTATAAAAGATAAAAAATACTTAGAAGAAACTTTAGCTGATATTTCTCATCAAATAAAAACTCCATTAACTAGTATGTATGTAATAAATGATATATTAAGTGATAACGATTTAGATAAAAAATCACAAATTGAATTTTTAAACAAAAATCGTAATCAACTAGAAAGAATTGAATGGTTAGTTACGACTCTTTTAAAAATTTCTAGGTTAGATAGTGGTATGGTTACATTAAAAAGAGACAATATTAATATTGAGGATTTAATAAATAAAACTATTGAACCAATAAAAATAATGGCAGAACTTAAAAATATTTTAATCGAAACAAATATAGAAACATCTAATTTTTACTTAGATTTTAATTGGACATTAGAAGCTTTAACCAATATTTTAAAAAATGCCTGTGAACATACTAATAATAATGGTAGTATAAAAATAGAGGTGAATGAAAATCCACTATATTTAAATATTAAAATAATAGATAATGGAGTAGGTATTAGTGAATCTGATAAAAAACATATTTTTGATAGATTTTATAAAGGAAAAACAAATAAAGATAGTATTGGTATAGGATTAAATATGGCAAAAAAAATTATTAATTTACAAAATGGTGAAATTGAATGTATTAGTAAAATTAATGAGGGAACAACATTTGATATTAAATTTTATAAGAAAGTTATATAGGTGAATTATGAAAAAAGTAATATTAATTTTTAGTAGTTTATTAATTATATTTTTATTTGTTTTAAGTTTTATGTTAATGATAAATAAAACATTTTATAAAACAAAATATATAACTATAAATAATAATGAAATATTTATTCCAAGATTTTCTTATTTTGATAGTGAGTGTTGTATGACAGCAGCAACATTTTATTCGCTTAAATCAAAGCATTTACTAGATACTGAAATAGCTGAATATTTGAAAAATTTTAAATATTTTGAAAATGAAAATACTTATGGTTATATAAAGGGAAACATTTTTATTCAAAGTTATGATGTAATAGATTTAGGACTTTATAGAAAAATTATATTAACATATTAAATATAAAAATTCTTCAGATTGAAGAATTTTTTTTAATTAATTATATATAATTTACTATAGGGAGGTGAGCTATGAACGAATTAAATAATACTGTAACCGCAACCGGTAATTACAATAATATTCCAACTAGTCTTACTTCAAATACTTCCATTGTAAATATGATAGAAGGATTAACTTTAACTAAAGATGCGGATAAAAAAAATTGGAGTGGGGGTTATCTTACTTATACGATTATATTAGATAATCAAACAGAAAATTCTTATACTAATGCGGTTATTACAGATGTAATTGATACAAATTTAGTTGATTTTGTTAAAGACAGTGTAACAATTAATGGGGCAGTTGCAACAAGTGATCAATATTCCTATCAAGAGGATACACATACTTTAACTATAAATTTGAATGAAGTTGCATCTAAGAGTCAGGCTACTCTCACGTTTCGCGTTGAGAAAAAAAGTTAATAGATTTTTTATACTAAAAAGTTGCTGTATATTACATTATGGCGATAAAAAAGAACTTATCAGTAATTATGTTACTGTAATAAGTCCAATAAATAAATATTATGGCGATAATTCTAGTTGTGGAATGCCATTTTGGAGAAACTGAATCACTACAAGTGATTTTTTCTTTTAAAAAAAATATGTTTTCACATATTTTAAAGAAATGCTTTTAATTCTTCAATGGTTTTTTGTTGAAATTTTAAAAATTCACTAGCAAAATCTAAATATTTTTTATTAACTACCTCTTTATAATTAGTCATTCTTTTTTCTATATCAATAGAGCCCATCGAAATACCTTTAATTAACATATCGGCAATTGCAGCATCACTATTATCAGATTTAACTTCTTTTTTTATACCAATTTTAGCTCCCATTTTAGCTAGGTAACCATTTTCTTCAAGTGGTGAATCAAATTTATTTAGTAATTTTTTAGATTTGCTTAAAAAATCTTCGTAGCTTTTTAAAATTTCTTCTGTTTTTTTCTTAATTTTATTGTCTTTGTCATTTAATTCTTGTAATAATTTTTCCAAAGTAATGACCGACATATCTGAATCCTTATAAATATACTCTAATAATTCTAAATTTTCATCCATTTTTTCACTCTCCTAAAATATTATGTTTTTAAATTATTAAAAATATACAATTATATATAAATAAGTTATAATTAGTATAATGACTATTTTGTAATCGTTTTAGTCATTTATTTGTAATATTATTATATTAGAATGTACATGAGGTGAGAGTGTGGAAATTTTAAAAGTTAAAAATTTATGTAAAAATTATGGAAAAGGTGAAACATTAGTAAAAGCCTTAGATAATGTTAGTTTTAGTGTAGAAAAGGGGGAATTTGTTGCGATAGTAGGCGCAAGTGGTAGTGGAAAAAGTACATTATTACATCTTTTAGGAGGTGTTGATAGACCTACTAGTGGTAGTATTGTTATTGATGGAGAGGATATTTACAAATTAAATGAAACTAATTTAGCAATATTTCGTCGTAGACAAGTTGGTTTAATTTATCAATTTTATAATTTAATTCCAATTTTAAATGTAAAGGAAAATAT
>CAKOXI010000053.1 GCA_934130045.1 uncultured Bacilli bacterium
TCGCCCGTAAATTACAGGTTACAATCCTCTAATTAGAAACTATTTATAAACTGTCCAACTTTTGGGGTTCAGTTCATGAGAACTATTTTTTGAGTCCAAATCTTTTTACTTTTTCCTTAATGTTTCTATCATGGTTTAAATAATAATTTTTTATATCATCGCTTATTTTAATATTATGTTTATTTTCTATTGCATTCAATAAATAGTTCATATTAATTTCTTCTAATTTATTTAAAGATTCTTGAAAGAAAATGTTATTATTTATTATTTCTTTATCTTTTTTATTATTTAAATAAATTTTCATAATTATATTTTCATGTGTTAATAAATTCTTACCATTAAATGATTGGTCATAATCAAATAAGGGTGCTAAGTTATATTTGTTGCGATTTTTTTCAATAAAGAAATTTTTTGAATGTCTATCATTATCTCCACAATATAAATCTCTAATAGTCATTTTTATTATTTCATTTAATAATTGATAGTTGGTATCATTATTGTTAATACAAAAATCTTTAATATTAATTAATACTTGTTCTAAAGAATCCTTTTTAATATTTAAATCATTATAAGAGTAATAATCTTTATTTTTTTCAAGACAATTTTCCGACGCTATTAATAAATTATTGGAATTTTTAAATTTTACTAATATGTTATTAGCGCTTTTTAATCCAAAGTAATTTGTAATTTCAACTCCCAACAATTCATTAATTATTTTTATACAATCTAAATCTTGTTTTATAAAGTACCAATTTGAATTAATTTGAGTCCAATTATTTACTAAATTATACTCTCCGTTAAGTTTTTCAATTTCTTCATCAAAAATATTTTCAATAGGTATTCCAGTATTTTTAGAAATAAAAATTGCTTTTTGTTTTGAAAAATCATCATTTTTTTCAATAACTATAGGTTTAGATAATAATTTTATATTTTTTGAAATATTTTTTATCATAATAACCCCTCTTTTTTTTGTGTATTATATACTATTAATAGTATAAAGTCAATTAAAAGATAATATACTTTATTGGTGGTTTTATGAATTTTATATCACATAGAGGAAATAATAAAAATAATTTAGAAGAAAATACAATTGATATTATTAGTGAAACCCTAAAATATAAGTATATAAGTGGTGTAGAATTTGATATAAGATTTACTAAGGATAAAAAGATAATTTTGTATCATAATATGCTTATAAATATAAAAGGTAAATATAGTTTTGTTAAATTAGCTAATTATAAGGAGATATTAAAATATAATCCATCTATATGTTTATTAGATAATTTATTAAATGAAATAAAAACTGATAAAATTTTATTGATTGAAATAAAAGAAGAAAGTGATAATTACATAGAATTTATAAATAAAATATATACAATTTTAAAAAAATACAATTTTAATTATTATATTTGTAGTTTTAATTATGATTTATTAATGGATATGAAAAAAAGATATAATAAATTTAAATATGGGTTGATAATTGGTTATTTAATGAATATAAATAAAATAACAAGTGATTTTGATTTTTATTTATATAAGGACAATTATTTAAAATATATTAATGAAAATAAAGAAATATTTATTTTTAATATCAATAATAGAGAACAATTAAAGAAAATTTTAACTAAAATAAATTATAATTGTTATATTATAACTGATAAAGCATATTTATTTAATTAGAAATATTTTTTATTGGTTGTACTTGGATAATAGCATTATTATCAATTTTTTTAATAATTTTAATTACATTTTTTCTTTTCTTTTTTTCATTTGTGATAAATAAAATGGGTATTTCTTTATTATTTATATAACTATTTATTTTAAAAACAGAAAAATTATTATTTGCCAATTCTTTAATAATTTCATTTTCATGTTTATTAGATATTACAGTAATTAGGTCATTACCTAAAGCAATTTTTTCTTCAACAATACTTCCAATATATGAACCAATTAGTGATCCAAGCGCAAAAAAAACAATTTTGTAAGGGTCTTCTTTTATGTTGACTACAACTATACCAGTGGTAATTACCCAAACAAACGCTATTATAAATTGTAAAATAGCTCCAAATATTTTTTTTCCTTTCGCAACTACAATTAGTCTTAATGTAGAAAGTGCATTCTCAATTATTTTTGAAATAAAAATAGTAAAATATGTTAAAATTTTCATAAAATCCTCCATATATATATTATGGCTTGTTTTTTATAATAAAAACTAATTTTTGGTAAATAATAATAATAAATCAGGTTTACATTTTTGATGTAAATACTATATCAATTATGTTGACATTTATTCATTATAAAATGTAAAATAAAATTAAGCTAGGAGGAAATATAGATGGAAGAATTAAGTATGCAAATAAATGAATTAGAAAAAAAAGTAAAAAGAATAACAATGTCAAAGCAAAAAAAACATATTAGTGGTGAAACGATGCAGATATTTAAAAATGTTTTGTCAGGAATTGATGAATTAAATAAGGATGTATTAAAATATTCAGGAACAAATATATTTTTATTTGCTAAATTAAATGATAATAATTACGTACAATATTAAAGAATAAAAGGATAAAAAAGGGTAAAAATTTTTGAGGTGAGTTTATATGAATAATAGTGTGATAATTAGTTCAATTGGTCCAAGAATCGAATACTATGCGACTGCAGCAGGTATTACAAATGATGTTGAAAAAAAAGAATATAAAAAGAAAGTATTAAATTTAGAAAAAAATATTGCTCATCCTCAGTTATTAGATTTAAGAAGAAATTTAGAAACTTTTAATTTAGCTATGGGTGATAAAAGAACTACTGAGAAAATGTATTTGGAAAAAGATTTACAAGATATTAAAAAAATTGAAGAAATGCTTTTTCCAATTGACAAAAATAGAGGTAGAAATTTTGTTAATAATATGAAACAAAATAATGTAGCTAATTTAGAAGAAAATTCTAATGGTTATTCAAGTGGAAAACAATTAACAAAAAATAATGGTAATAAGTTAGCATATAGTCTATACTCCAATGCAAAATAGGAATACTAAATTTTTTAGTATTTTTTTATTGATAAAAACAGTAAAAAATGATATCATGAATAATAGAAAAGGTGGTAATAAAAATGTTAACTATTTGTAAAAATGGGGGGGGGCAATTTAGAAAATAAGTCCTCAAAAGGAGGATTTACACTTATTGAATTATTAGCGGTAATAGTAATATTAGCTATAATTGCTCTAATAGTAGTACCTCAAGTAATTAAAATATTAAATAAGGCAAGACTATCATCAGCGGAAGATTCAACATATGGAATAGTTTCATCTGCAGAAAATTATATAACAGAATTTATGTTAAAAAATAATGGAGAGTTACCTAATCAAGATTTAACTTTTTCATGTGGCAATGAGGGATGTACTTTAGATAATAATTTAGAGGGATATAATTTAACAGATTTAGAAAAGTTAAATTATAAAGGAACAAAAGCAACAAGTGGATTAGTTAAGGTACATGAAAACGGAAATATAGAAGTAAATAATGTTACAATAAACGGATTTAAATGTAATTATCCAGTAGATGAAAAAGCAAAATGTTATACATCAGAAGATTTAAAAGATTTATTAGAAATAAATAATATAAGTTTAACACCATCATTAAATAGTATAAAGGTAGTATTAAATAT
>CAKOXI010000054.1 GCA_934130045.1 uncultured Bacilli bacterium
GTAACTTTTTTATTGTTTAGTGGTAGATCATCAAATGATTTTTTATATTTAGAATGACATCTATTTGATGGTATACCACAATAAGGACATATTGGTGAATTAACTGTTGATTCAACCAAAAATTTTATTCCTTTGTCATTTTCTTCTTTTGAAATATAACGTAAATTTGAACTTAACATATTAATATAATCTTGCATAAAAATAGGCTAAGATTCTCATCCTAGTCTGTTTATTGTCATTATAAGTTCTCCCCCACCTGAATTGGAAAAGGCATATCCCCCTAATTTGGAACATAGCAAAATTATCCATTAAATATTTCATTCTTAATAAAATAAGCATAACCAAATCTTACATAAATAATATAATCACCATTCAAAATTAAAAAACTATTGCCATTCTTAAAGTCATTACCACAAGTATTATCTAAAATACAAGCATTGTTAAAAATAAATCTTCCTATTTTTTCCCATTTATAATCATCAATATTATATTTTATATTCATATTATTTTTATAACTTAAAAATTCATCATAATTATCAAATATAAATAGTTTATAAACTTGAGCATTAAATCTATTAATACTTCTAGTTCTAATAACAATATAATTATCATTACATTTAATAACAACCTTACCTAATGAATAATATCTATAAGCAACCACAACAATCACCTTTTCACAATAAAAATATCACCACTATTACTTAATACATCGTAACAACCACCTAAAACAATCTTTAAATCATTATTAATAACCAAAGAATCATTTGCTTCAATACTAAATAATAGCTTATTATTCTCTTGAAATCTCTGTAATTCACTATTAATATTAATAGAAAATAATTCAGAATTCCCTTCTAATAAATATAATTTATATCTATCATTATTTGATTCATTATCAATATAAATAACATTATTATCCATTTTAATTATTAAATCATTTGATACATTATAAACATTCATAAATAAGCACCACCTAATAATAGAATAAAAGGAAAATCAATAATTATCAATAGATTTTCCTTTTATTTTTTGTTTTCAATAAAAAATTTAAATTTGCTTTCGTTACATTATAATTAACTTTATATTTCAAGTGATTAAATATTTCATTTTGTTTTAGGATTAACTTTACTACAATCACCAATAACTATAAATTAACAATAAATTGTCACCTATTATTTTTTTAGTTATAGCATCACTCTTTATATCGTTTTTTCCAATTGGTACTTGATTATTACATATGTTGGCCCTCTAATGTTTACACCTATATGTCTTATCTTGTATCACCAGATTTAACTTTTGATAATTCATTTTCATAGCAAAACTTTGAATAAACAAATATAATTCACAATTTAAAAATGAATTATACATTGAATATCACTTTTTATTTTAAATTTCATATTTATTTACATTATTTAAATTTAACCCCTCTTTTCTTCCATAGTTTTTTATGATTTCATTTTTTTATCATTTTTTTCAGCAGCACATTTATAACAATTTTCAACTGCAACATAGAAATTAGTATTTTGGTTAGCCACATCAAAATCTCTTAATAAAGGAATATTTAGTTTTTTAGTTTCATTTTTTTTAATTATTTTCATTAATTTTAATATATCATAATAAATTCCATTAACCATATTTTTAGGTTTTTGACTTAAAGATTCTATATACTCATAATACGATTCTATAAAGGTTATTATAAATAATTCTCTACTAAAAAATTTAATTGTTAATTTTTTATTGGTTTTAAGTAATAAAGTAATGCATTCTAAAAAATAATCAAAATCATGACCATCTTTTTTAAGATCCATTTTAATTTCAATTTTTTCTTTTATACTAGTAAATTTATTATCATTAATTAGATTTGTCATTAGCTGAACAAATTGAGTTTTTTTATTGTATCTAATTGTATAGAAAAGTGTTAGAAAAGTAAAAAACACTAACATGGTAGAAATAATAATATTTATAATCTCATAAGACATCATAATTTATTTTTCTCCATTAACTTTACTTTTTTTCAATATTTCAATAATTTCTAAAATTAATTTTGAAGACATTTTTTTGCTTTTAAGTAAAAGAGCTACAAATTCAGCTTCATTGATGCAATACTCTATCTCATTATTACTAAAAGTACCATTATCATTATTTTTTGTAGATATTACTTTACATTTATTTCTTATAGTAATCATTCTCAACATTGGTTGATTTCCAACTCTAGGTTGCATTTTCTTTTGGGGTTGAATCCTATCCAAGTTATTAATAACACTTTCTTCATATATACTATTTTTATATAAATATTTATTTCTATTTAAGTTCATTTTTATTATCTTCTTTCTTCTCATGATTTAATCACTCTTCTATAGTCCAAATTACAGGAAGACCATCAACATAATGCCAATACTTATAAGTTGTATCAGTTGGCTTATTTTCGCTATAATAATAACGAGTTGCTGAAGTTAAACAATCATTACCATCTATATTAATTGAATTCCATTCATTAAATGTACCCATATAATAAACGTAATATAACCTGTTGCAATTAGAGAAAGCACATCTTCCTATACTTATTACATTATTAGGAAGTATAATTGTTGATAAACTTGTACAACTCTCGAATGTACTCTCTTCTATACTTGTTATACTATCTGGTATTTCTATATTTGTTAAAGCACTACAACCATCAAAGGCATAACGTCCTATACTTGTTACACTATCTGGTATTTCTATACTTGTTAAGCTACTGCAATTATAGAATGCATAACTTCCTATACTTGTCACACTATCTGGTATTTCTATACTTGTTAAGCTACTGCAATTATAGAATGCACTTTCACCAATGCTTGTTACACCATTCCCTATTACTACACTTATTAAGTTACTACAATTATAGAATGCATAACGTCCTATACTTGTTACACTATCTGGTATTTCTATACTTGTTAAGCTACTGCAATTATAGAATGCCCCTGCTCCTATACTGGTTACACTATTTGGTATTTCTATACTTGTTAAGCTACTGCAATTATAGAATGCATAACTTCCTATACTTATTATACTATCTGGTATTTCTATACTTGTTAAGCTACTGCAATTACAGAATGCATAACTTCCTATACTTGTCACACTATCTGGTATTTCTATACTTGTTAAGCTACTGCAATTATAGAATGCACTTTCACCAATGCTTGTTACACCATTCCCTATTACTACACTTATTAAGTTACTACAATTAAAGACTGCATAACTTCCTATACTTGTTACACTATCTGGTATTTCTATACTTGTTAAGCTTCTGCAATTATAGAATGCATTAAATCCTATACTTGTTACACTATCTGGTATTTCTATACTTGTTAAGCTTCTGCAATTATAGAATGCATAACTTCCTATACTTGTTACACTATTTGGTATTTCTATGCTTGTTAAACTACTACAACTATAGAAAGCTCCATAATATATATTTCCTCCTGTTACAATTACACTCTTTAAAGTTGATGGAATATAATATGTAGCATTTGTTGTACTGTTTGTA
>CAKOXI010000055.1 GCA_934130045.1 uncultured Bacilli bacterium
CTAAAGCAGCTGAAGTAGAAGCTATTAATTATCTAAATAACGGTAGCGCGGTTGGATTGTTTCCAGAAGGCACTAGAAATGGTTTAAAAGAAGAAAGATTAAAAGAACTATATGAATTATATAAAAATAATATGCGATATGATGAATTTAAAATGGAAATGCCTAAAACTACATTAGCGTCACAAATAAATTTGTTAGAAAAATTATATAAAGAAGGAAAAATTACATTAGAAGAATATAGGGACTATATATTAACATCAAAAGAATCTTTATTAAAACTTTATGAAAAAAATATAATTTCGGATTTTGAATATAAGGATTCCATATTACTTCCATTTAAGTTTGGTGCTGTATCGATGGCTCAAAAAACTGGAGCAAAAATTGTTCCATTTGGTGTAACTGGTGATTATAAAAAAAATAGTCAAAATTTAATTGTCAGTTTTTCTGAACCTTTTGAGGTAAGTAAAACAGATTCATTAGAAGAATCTAACTTTGAATTGCGAGAAAGAATAAAAAAACTTGTTTATAGTAATATAAATGGAAAAAACTAATTGAAACTAATTGATAATTAGTTTTTTTGTGTTATAATTTAGTTAGATGATAGAGGTGTTTTAATAATGGTTTTAAGCAATATGTATTTTCAGATTTTTAGTTTTATATATATTACGATGTTGATTATTATATATTTTTCTAAAAAAAGATTATTATCATTTGAAAACAAAATTTATGTATATATGTTAATCGCAAATTTTTTTGGATTAATATTAGATGTTTTAAGTATATTTACTATTATAAATATTGATTATTATCCAATTTTAAATTTTATTATAACTAGGTTATATTTACTATATCTTTTGTTTTGGGTCAGTTTATTTACGATTTATACGATGTCATTATGCTTGAATGATAAGAAAAATCTAGAAAAAAGTCAAAACAAGATTTTTAAAATATTTATGATATTGTTTGTTATTTTTAGTTTTGTTATTTTTTTACTTCCACTTGATTTTTATAATTTGGATGGAAAAATCTATTCTTACGGAATGAGTGCTAATTTATCATATATAATTGGTGGAATATATATTGTATTATGTATTATTGCTGTTTTAATTAATTTCAAAAAAATTAAAAAGATTAAATGTGTTCCATTATTATTATATTTAATAATGTTTCCATTAATTTTATCTATACAAGCTATGTATCCAGAAATGTTACTGGTAACCTCTACAGAATCATTTATAACATTTTTAATGTATTTTACAATTGAAAATCCTGATATGAAATTAATTGAGCAGTTAAATATTGCTCGTAATCAAGCAGAAAAAGCAAATCAAGCAAAGTCAGAATTTTTATCGAGTATGAGTCATGAAATTAGAACACCATTAAACGCAATTGTAGGATTTAGTCAAGCTTTAAAAGAAGAAGACTTACCAGATACTGCTAAGGATGAGGTTGAAGATATAATGTCTGCATCGACTAGTTTACTTGAAATAGTGAATGGTATTCTAGATATATCTAAAATAGAAGCAAATAAATTAGAAATTGTTAATACTGAATACAGTTTTAATAAAGTTTTAAAAGAACTTGTTTCTTTAACTAAAGCACGTTTAGGGGATAAACCACTTGATTTTAGAACAAATTTTGACCCTAATATTCCACCAGTTTTATACGGTGATCACGTAAGAATTAAGCAGATAATATTAAATATTTTAACAAATGCTGTTAAATATACAAAAGAGGGATATATTGAATTTACTGTAAATTCGGTTGTTAAAGATGGTGCTTGTAGATTAATCATTTCGGTTGCTGATACAGGTATTGGTATAAAAAAAGAAAATATAAATAAATTATTTAGCAAGTTTGAAAGATTCGATTTGGAGAAAAATATTACTATTGAAGGAACAGGACTTGGAATGGCTATCACAAAAAAATTAGTTGATTTAATGAATGGAACTATTGTTGTACAAAGTGAATATGGAAAAGGATCTAAATTTACGGTTGCAATAGATCAAGCTGTCGTTAATAAAAAACCTGAAGAATTAGAAAGTGAAAAAGAAAGTAGTTTCAGTTTTAATGATTTAGATTTATCTAATAAAAAAATATTAATTGTTGATGATAATAAAATTAATTTAAAGGTTGCTAGTAGATTGTTACAAAGTTTTAATGTAGCTGTTGATACGGTATTAAGTGGCATGGAATGTTTAGACAAAATAAATAATAATGAAAAGTATGATTTAATTTTAATGGATGATATGATGCCAGGTATGACAGGGGTACAAACACTAAATCATTTAAAACAAATCAAGGATTTTAATACTCCAGTTATTGCGTTAACTGCTAATGCGATAAGTGGTATGAGAGAAAAATATTTAAGCGCTGGATTTGATGATTATTTATCTAAACCAATAGATAAGCAAGAATTATCGGTTATTATAAAAAAATATTTAGGAAGGGAGAATTAATTATGAAAACACAAGAATTTTTAGAAAGTAATGGTATTGATGTAGAACATGGATTAGAATTATTGGGGGATATGGAGATGTATAATGAAACATTAGAAGATTTTTTGACAGAATCAGAAACAAGATTACCTAATATTTTAAAATATAAAAATGAAGCAGATATGCCAAATTACGCAATTTTAGTACATGCTATGAAAAGTGATTCAAAATATTTAGGGTTTACTACTTTAGCAGAATTGTCTTATAATCACGAAATGCAAAGTAAAGCAGGTAATGTTTCTTATGTAAACGAAAATTATGATTCACTAATTAAAGAAGCTAATAGAATTATTAATGTTGTAAAAGAATATTTAGGAAAATAGAGGTGAGTATATGGAAGGTAATCGCAAAATTTTGCTAGTATTTATATTAGTAATTTTAATTGCTTTAGGTTTTATTTATAAATTTGTTGATTTTAGTTCTCTTAGTTCGGATACAGCTATTACAATTATCATTGGTTGTGTAGTGGCTTTGCTATTAATATTTTTAATATTATATATAATTATTTCCGTTCGTAATAAGGAAAAAACAAAGGAATTAAGACATCGTGATAAACTGTTTAATTCGTTAGTAAAAAATTCTGATACTATATATTTAATGTACGATAATAAAAATAGAGAATTAGTTTATATGACACATAATTTAGGTGAAGTATTAGGATTAAAAATAAACGAAAATGAAAATAAAAATGAACTAGATATTATAAAGGAAATATTTGAAAGTGAAGCTTTGAAAAGTCAATTAGATAGTTGGGATGAACAAAGTGAATTTTTAAGTCAAATGTTTTCATATCATAATCCAAACTATCAACATAAAAGATGGTTAAAAATTAAAATTTATCCTTTTATTGAAAAAAAATCAAGTTATTATGTTATTTTAATTGCGGATGCTACTAAAGAACACGATCAACAACATTTACT
>CAKOXI010000056.1 GCA_934130045.1 uncultured Bacilli bacterium
TTCTCCCTCTATCCATTATAAAAGTGTCCAACTTTGAAATTAACATTTTTGTCCAAAAAGTAATTGACATTTACAAAGAAAAAATTATAAAAGGAAAAAATTATAAGATAATTGAGGGTGTTTTAACCTATAACCCTGAATTTTGTCCTTGTTGTAAAATTATTAATCAATCTACAAATGATATTATAAAATGGGGTTTTAGAAAAAATTGTATTGTTAAAATTCCTAAACAAGGAAATTGTTTAACTAGATTAATTCTTCATAAGCAACGTTTCTTTTGTAAGCACTGTAATAATACTTTTATTGCTGAAACTAATCTTGTTGATAAAAATAAAAATATTTCTAATAATACTAATCTTCAAATAAGATTAGAACTCATGGAAAAACAATCTGAAAAAGATATAGCTAAAAGAATGGATGTTTCTGTTTCTGTCATTGATCGTATACTAAATGAAATATCATCTAATACTGTTTTAAGGCATCCTACTTTACCAAAATCAATGAATTGGGATGAATTTAAAGCAACTAAAGATACTAAAGGTAAAATGGCTTTTATTATTACTAATAATGATAATAATAGTTTATTTGATATAAATGATTCTAGAAAATCTAGAGATTTAGAAAAATATTTTACAAGATATTCTAAAAAAGAACGTGATAAAGTAAAACATATATCAATTGATTTTTATTCGGGCTATATCTATTTAGCTAAAAAATTATTTAAAAATGCCAATATATCTATTGATAGATTTCATATTATAGTTCAAGCTTATAATGCCTTGAATAGTACTAGAGTTAGTTTATGTAAAAAAGATAATCCTAATTATAATAAATTAAAAGACTATTGGAAACTAATCGTTAAAAATGAAAATGATTTATCTGAAGAAAAACAATACTCTAAACATTTTCACAAAGATATGTCCCAAAAAGATATTGTTCAATATTTGATTAATACAAATCCAATTCTAAAAGCCACTTACGAATGTTATCAAGGTTTAATCAATTCTTTAAAAGAAAAAGATTTTAACAAGTTTAAAGCAATAACATTAAATCAAAATAAAAATTTATCTTCAAAAATGAAGCAAGCATTAAAGTTATATAAAGAAAATATTAAATACATTGAAAACTCATTTAAATATGATATTAATAATGGAATTATAGAAGGCACTAATAATTTAATTAAATGTATTAAAAGAATTGCTTTTGGCTATAGAAAATATGATCATTTTATATCTCGTATTTTCTTAATTAAAGGCATCATAAAAGGATGATTTTCATCATCCCTTATAATCACAATTCATTTATCAAATTTATTGTTGACCAACACTATTTGACAAAGAACCTATTTTTTATTTTATTAAGATAAATAATATTCCAATACTTAGTCCACTAATAAATCCTGTAATAAGTGATAAAACTAAGATATTAACAAAACCATTTTGATAATATTTATTTAATATTAATTTCTTTTGATACCCTTTTTTTTGTTCATTTTGTATTTCTTCTTTATGATATAGTGTATCAGTATCTTCGTTTGTATCAGAATTTTCAAAATTATCATTGTTCTCTAATTTTTCATCATTTTGATTATTGCTTGAATTATTGGTTGTCTCTTTTGAATCATCTGATTTGGAATTAGTGTATTTATCTGTTTTAGCATCTTTTATTTCATATTCACCAGTATCTATATTTTTTTCTGCATATATTAGTTTTCCTGATTTATCAATTGCAAGTCCATCATATATATTAATTAAGCTTATATTATATTTTTCTCTATTAATAAATAACACTTTAACACAATTTATTTGCTCAGGTGATAAATCAGATAATATATTTTTATAATTTTGTAATTCATTTATTGGAATT
Source organism: uncultured Bacilli bacterium (assembly GCA_934130045.1). Classification (GTDB taxonomy): domain Bacteria; phylum Bacillota_I; class Bacilli_A; order RF39; family UBA660; genus CAJLIR01. The sequence goes on from CAKOXI010000056.1 coordinate 1,867, forward strand.
AATGATACATCAATTTTTTTATTTATCAAATTTTCAGTAATATTATTTGTATTTTCTGTTATATTATCTGTTTGATAATTTTTATTTTCGTTTTGAACCGATTTATATTCTTCTACAATTGATAAATTAGTATTTGCTTCGATTAATTTATACATATTATCTTTTTTAATTTTATAATATTTTTTACCTTTGGCGTTTATAACTTCAATATCTTTTAAATCAATATTATAAATTTTAGAAATTTGTTCTAATTCATCTTCTTTTTCTAAATCATTAATTTTTTTCTTATTTTGTAATTTATAATATTCTTGTTTTATTGTTTCATCATCTATATTATTGATTAGATCTTTAACATTTTTTTTGTAAACATACTCATTATATTTAATTCCTATTTTATTTTTTATTAGGATTAAAATATATTCATTTTGATATGTATTGTTATTTTTAATGTTTAAGTTATTTCTTTTTATAAATTTATTACATTCATCTTCAACAATATATTTCATCATTTGTTCTTCTTTATCCTTTGAATAATCAAAAATTATAAATTTTTCAAAGTATTTTTCTAAGAGCATTCTTTTTGAAGCATCAATTATTTCTTTATTATAAATTCCATCCTTTTTAAAATAATTATTATTTATATATAATTTTGTATCTTCAATAAATAATGGTAATTGATTATAAAAAATTATATATGTCTCATCAAATTTTTCTAATTTTTCAATTTTTTCTTTAGATAAACAGTCTCTATATTGTTCTAATGTTAATTTGTTTATATTTAGAAAAAAATCAATTATTTCTTTTTTATATTCTTCATATGTCATATTATTCACCATAATTATTATAACATTTATTATTATTTTTATATTTTTTTTGAATTAAAAATACATTTTGTTTACATAAAAAAATTTGTATAAATTATTAGAATACAAATTTTTAATTTTATTATCAAATTTTTTTTGTTTTAATTTTATTTTTTAATTTATTTAAAATATTACTATTATTAAATATTTCCTTGATTACGCCCATTTTAATAACACATATTAAATAAACAACCATTCCTATTATAGAATATACTATTGTTTGAATTAATGATTTTCCTTTTGTTAATGTGTTTAATGGATATATTTTTGTAAAAAGGAATAATACCCTAGTTTGACAGTTGTACTATAAAAATCCTCTCTAGATATTGAAAAATCTAGTTTTTTTATTGTTTTATGCTTG
>CAKOXI010000057.1 GCA_934130045.1 uncultured Bacilli bacterium
CAAGCATAAAACAATAAAAAAACTAGATTTTTCAATATCTAGAGAGGATTTTTATAGTACAACTGTCAAACTAGGGTGAAATTATCCATATTTTTACAACTACAAATAAAGAAAATGTTGTATGTGTAAATAATTATATAATATATACTTATAATAATACTGTATATATTTATGAAAATAATAAAGGTATAAAAAAATTACTAATATATGATGAACTAAATTATAATAAAAATATCAATGTGTTTGCTTATTACAAGTAATAAATTTTATAATAAAAAATAAAAAAACTTTAAAAATATTGAAAAAAAGTTTTTTTTTGGCTATAATAATAAATAGAATAAAAAGGAGGATTAATTACTATGGAAAAGATAGTTGTTTTTAATGCTAATAACGAACCAATGCAGGTTGAAATTGTTAGATATTTTAGTGAAAGTAATAATAAATATTTTATTTTCTCATTACATGAATTAGATGGACAAGGACATATGAATATATATGTTACAAAAGTTGTGGATCAAAATGGTAATCTAATTGGTACAAATATAATTGATGATGTAGAATGGTCAAATTTGAAATCAACTTTACAAAGAATTATTAAAGAAAATAGATCGAGCGGAAATGCAATCGTTAATGATTTACCATGTAATTTACAAAATCTTAAAATTTTTGATAGGAGAGCCTTAAAATTATTTGCCACTTCAGTAGATATGTTGAACATGGGCTATAAAAATGAATCAAATATTAGTGTTTCAGAACCTACTAATAATAATGTTATAGATACACCTATTCAAACTACTGAAACTATGTCAAACAATAATATAAATAATATTCAAAATGAACAACATAGACCAGTTCAAAATGATATGGGAATATTTAATGGTAATTTGAATGTTAACCAAAGTAATCCTGAACCTATTAATACTGTTAATAATAACCAAAATGGATCTATTAATAATGTTGAAACCAATAATAACCAAAATACATCTATCAATAATGTTGAAACAAATAATCAAGTAAAAAGTACAGATAATTTTGAACAGTTATATTTTTTAGAAAAAAACAAAAATGAACAATTAATTCAAGAAAATAACAAATTAATTACAGAATTGAATAATTATAAAGTAATGATTCAAGATATAAAAAATGTTTTATCTAGACAATAGGTAAAATATTTTTTTTTGACTCGCATAAAATTATATGGGTGGATATATGAAAAATGCTATTAATTACTATTACAATTTATATCCAATAAATCTTTATCAAAATCAAAAAATGTATAAATTTACAGTTGATAATAAAGATTATTTTTTTGTTCCATACAAAAGAGATATTAATAACTTAGAATTGATATATAAGTTACATGAGATATTAAATCAATATAATATATATTGCCATAAAATAGTTTTAAATATTAATAATGAAATATCAACAAATATTAATAATAAATCATATGTGTTATTGGAATCAAAGCTTATAAATGATGAACCTGTTAACTTAAAAAATATATTTTATTACCAAATAGTTACTCCTAATTTGCATTTGGAAAATATAATATCACCTAGAAAATGGCGTGATTTATGGATTGATAGAGTTGATTATTTTGAATATCAGGTATTAAGTTATAAAAAAAAATATCCACTTGTTAGTATCACATCAAGTTATTATATTGGCTTAGCTGAAAATGCAATACAATTATTATATAATCAACCAGAAAGTAATGATTATTGTATATCACACCATAGAATTTTAAATGATTACACATTATTTGATTTATATAATCCATTAGAATTTATTATTGATAAAAGTACAAGAGATATCACAGAATTTTTTAAAATCAAATTTTTTAATGATGAATTAAAATTTGAGGATATATTTAATTATATAAATATAAATTTAAAAAATAATGAAGATGCTATATTTTTTCTTAGTAGAATGATATATCCATCTTATTACTTTGATTTATGTGAAAAAATAATTTATGAAAATATAAATGAAAATGAATTGTCTATTGTTTTAGATAGAGCAAATAATTATGAAAAATTTTTAAAAAAAATATATCACATTTTAAGCGATATATTTATTATTCCAAATATTGAATGGTTAAAAGAAATTAAATACTTATAACTTCTGTTACCTCAGGAACTTCTTCTTTAATTGTAGCCTCAATTAAATCTTTTAATGTAACATCTATTAATCCACAATGTTGACAGGCACCTGAAATTTTAACATAAACAATATTATTTTCGTATTTTACAAACTCAACATTTCCACCATCAGCTATAAGAAATGGTTGAATCTGCTCAATTAAATTAATTATTTTTTCTTCATTTGACATATAATCACCAAATACATTATATAATAAAAGATACATAAAGTAAATTATTTCAAACTTTAAATTTTTGTGATATAATCTCATTTAGAGGTGTTGCTATGTCAAAGTATAAAAAAGGAAAAATAATTGAAGGTGTAGTAAGTGGAATAACAAACTATGGAATTTTTGTATCGTTTGATGAATATTATAGTGGATTAATTCACATATCAGAAATATCACATAATTATGTTAGGAGTATAAACGATTTTGTTTCAATAGGGGAATCAATTTATGTTGAAATTCTTGATGTTGATGATAAACAAAATAAATTAAAATTAAGTATCAAAAATATAAAGTATAAAAAAAACAAAAGAAGAGAGAAACGAAAAATAGTAGAAACTAAATCTGGATTTAAAACATTAGCATATAAATTACCTATCTGGATAAATGAAAATTTACAAAAAAGTGAAAATGTTTCAAAATAATTTTTAAAATACTATTGACAAAGATAAATATAGATGGTATCATTAAAGACGTCGAGTGGAGATATAATGGGCGATTAGCTCAGTTGGTTAGAGCACCTGCCTTACAAGCAGGGGGTCATAGGTTCGAGTCCTATATCGCCCA
>CAKOXI010000058.1 GCA_934130045.1 uncultured Bacilli bacterium
ATTTATGGATATACGGCTGTTTATGAAAAATTAGGTGGACAATTATTTACTAAAATAATTAAATTAATTAATCCTGAACCATTTATTTATTTTGTTTCTTTAGCACTTGTTTCCATTGGTATGATTGTTGGTATGTTTGGAAGTTCTCATGCTGTAAAGAAACATTTAAAAATATAATTAGTTTATTATATAAAAATAAAATCAAGATTTTTTCTTGATTTTATTATTTTATTTTAAATTAAATACTTTATTATCTTTGTTCTCTTTTTATTAATTTAGCATGTAATACAACTCTTAATTCATTATTATAACAAGATGATAAGGTAAGAATTTTATCATTTTCATTTAAATCTGCATTAAACTCATATATACTTCTCGACTTTAATTCATTTAAAAATTTATTGTATTCTGTATTATCATCAAATTTTGTTTGCAAATAATATGTTTCTTCTGGTATTGTGTAAACACTAAATACTTGCCATAAGGTATTTTCAGATGGTGTTGATAATTTGACCGTGTGATTATCAGCATTAGTGTACCACCAATCTTGGACTATGTATCTTAAGCTTCCAAAAATTGTATTATTATTCATTCCGTGCCCATAGATTATTGTATTTTGATCGAATTCTTTAGGATTATTTCTATAATCCATATAAACCCAACCAGCTTCATTGTTTGTGTGATCATATGCATGATGTAGATAGTAATTGTTATCGGTAGTTTGAACAACGGGATAATTTATATTTGTTCCATTTAACATAATCCATGCGACTGTATCTTGGTTTTTTGCTTGTAGACTACTAAAATCTACACCGATTAGAGGTTGATTTATATAATACCAATAATCATTTTGAGGATACGATAAATCTTCTTTTGGAATTTCTTCATCTGGCTCTGGTTCTATAGGAGGATTTACAATTTCAATATTTTCGTTATTAGAATTTGGTTCTGTTATTTTTATTATTGTATTTCTTATATATTTTTCTTGTTCTTCTGTCATTTTATAGTCAATCTGTTTAGCAGTAATTTTATATAGTGATATTATAAGTATAACTGTAAATGTAATATATAAAATCCAAAAATATTTACTTTGCTTTATCATATAATCACCACTAATATTATAACCTATCATATAATTTTTATCAATTAATTAATATTTCAAATTTTATAAAATGTAAATTTATGTATACATTGAATGTATATGTCTAATTTTGTTGACCATATTAAAAATAGTTGCTATAATTTAGTTAAAGATAGGAGAGATTGAAATGAAAAAAATAAGTAAATTTTTATTCACATCATTGTTTGCAGTTGTTGGTATTTTTGGAATGGTAAATGTAAAGGCTGATGAACTTCCTGTTGTAAAATTAAATGAAAAATATGAATTTTATCTTAAAGATTCAACAAACAAATTAACTATGGAAGTTGCCAGTGGTGATACATCTATTTTTGAAACAGCAGTAAGAAAATTTTATCCTGCGGAGAGTGGAGCAACAGGTGCATATTATGTACCCTTAAATATTACTGTTAAGGATGGTGAAACTTGGAATTCGGCATCTGATTCGGCTACACTTTATATTAATATTCCAAATTATTTGGAGGCAAAAGACAAAGCTTCAGGAACTAATTTTGAACATATATTTTTAGTAAGAGTTAGTGCCAATGGAACAAATTCAGCATACTCAATAAATAATAGATATAATAATAATAAAATTTTTGAAGTAAAATCAAAAGCAGATATTCAATCAGCCATTGAATCAGCTACAGTTAGTGGCATTAATGCTATGGATGGATATTTTAGTGGAGACTTTTTAGTTGCAAATCTTAGTGATTTAAATCCAACTGGAACTACAAATTATATGTTAATTGCATGTTTTGATAATGCTCCAGTTACAACAACAACTACAATAACTACAACAACTACTACTGTTGAAAATCCAAAAACTGCAGATGTTGGTAATCAACTATATATTGTACTTGGTACAGTATGCCTAGTAGCAATAGTAGGATTAGGTGTAAAATTTGCTAAAGCAAATAAATAAAGAACTTCGGTTCTTTTTTTTCATATATAAAAATTTTTTTCATATAATTTAATGGTGATAGTGTATGGAATTTAAAGAAGGAGATTTAGTTACAAGAAATTCTTATAATAATGATATGGTTTTTAAAATATTGTCTATTGTTGATAACAACTGCTATTTAAAAGGTATAAATGTAAGACTTATAGCTGACAGTCCAACTGATGATTTAGTTATATATAGTGATGAAATAAAAGAAGATAGTGAATTTTTAGAAAGAATAAAACCTAAACTTGATTTAGATAGAAGTGAATTTTTTTACTTACCTGGTAAAATTTTGCATATTGATGGCGATGAAGTACAAGAAATAAAAGTGGCTTAAACCTAGGTGAAATAAGGGAAAAAGTGCTAAGTT
>CAKOXI010000059.1 GCA_934130045.1 uncultured Bacilli bacterium
AAAAATCAAACAGTTCCAGGAAATGATACATATACAGGATATACTCATGGAACATTTAAAAATGGTAAAAAATATACTGAGATGGTAACAGGAGATTTTCCAGCGAACACGTCAAATCAAACAATTACATTTAATTTAATTCTTCAATTTCCAGATACCGGAGAAAATCAAGATAGTGAAAAAGGTAAAACATTTAATGGAAAAATAGTTATAAATCAAAAACCTACATTATCTGATTATATTGCAGAATTAGATAAAACTAAAAATGGTTTAGAAACAGACGATACAACAGATAAAAACTTAAGGTATGTAGGAGCATCACCAAAGAACTATCTAAAATTTAATGATGAAATATGGCGAATAATTGGTATATTTAATGTATATAATGTTGAAACAAAAAAATATGAAAATTTAGTAAAAATAGTAAGAAATGCAAGTATTTCAAATAATGCCTATAATACTAATAGTGTAAATAGCTGGAAAAATGCTTCTTTAAATACATTATTAAATGAAGAATATTATTCTGCCATTTCATCTAAGAAATTTATTGCGAATGTTTCATGGAATATAGGAAATGTAAATTCAAGTAATATTTCAGCATTAGAATCATATAATCAAGAAAGAACAAATAATATTTGGAATGGTAAAATTGGACTTATATATCCTAGTGACTATGGTTATGCCTCAACAGATATTGAGTGTAGAAAAATGATTGAATATAATAGCTCAACGCCAACCTATTGTATGAATAATAATTGGTTACATATTGGTCAAACATATTGGACTATAACAAGTTCATCTGAAAATACGACGAATGCAATAAGAATAGCTTCTAGCTCTGGTATTTATAATGATCGCGTCATAGCAGGCTATGCAGGGACTAGACCAACTTTATTCCTAAAATCAAATGTTCAAATATTAGATGGTGATGGTTCATCAAACAATCCTTACATTATTAATTAAGAAATTGTTATTACTTTAATAGAATTTTTTATTGTTTTCCTTATTTATAATAATTTATCTATTTTAGAGTGTTATTCAGGTTCAATGTCAAGTAGTGTTGGTGAATCCAAAAACTAATGATAAATGAACTTTTAAGAGGACTAGAAATAGGGCTCTAGAATTTCTAGTGGGTAGCAAAAATATCCGCTATAGAATTTCTAGTCGGGAGTTTTTATAAGAAAACTACGTGTTTTAGTGGGAGATAATTTTGCTTGCTTTTTTGATATAATAGAAATTTTATACTTAAAGATAAAATATAATTATAGTTCTTCATTGATGCATCATATATGTTTTTATATTTCTTTTACAATTAGATAAATTGTCATAATCAATAAAACTAGAGTCATCAACAAGAGAAAAATCATTGACTATTTCAATAATAGGATCAAAACAATGATTATCTTTATTAAAAGCAGTAATCCATTTTTCTAAAGTTTTAATAGGGATGTTATATTCATTAGCAGTTTTTAAAGTAGAAGAATGATTAAAACAAATATCTTCACATAATTTCTTTTTAAGTTCACGACTATATTGCATATAGGCCCTCCTTAGTGTCTACTTAATAAAATAATTGTATAAATAAAATAAATAATTGTCTATTAAATATTAATGATTGTCTATTTACCCCCTCTCGGTTGTCTACTTTTAACTTACCAAAACACCGTCAAGCGAACATTTTTTAATTAAATTATAAAAAAGACAAATGTTCGCTTGACGGGGGGGAAAATGGCGATATAATTTCACTATAAGGATATGGTGAAATTTTTTATGGAAAACAATAATCAAAGAGTACTTACAATTGTAATAGTTGCAACTGTCTTAATATTAGTAATCATTTCTGCAGGAGTAACTTATGCATTTTTTACAGCAAATAATCCCGAAGGATCAACAGCTCAGATAACATCAAAAAGTGGTAGAATGTTAATTAATTATAACGATGGAACAGATAATATAGTACCAGTAACAAATATTCAACCAAGCAATAAGATATTAGTAAATAAAACATTTACATTAACAGGAACAAATACCACAAGTGGACTAACAATGCCATATAAAGTAGGAATAAAATATATAAATGGATTTAGTAATGGTCAGTTACATTATTACATAAAGAGAACAAATCAAAATGCAAATATCACAAGTAATTTAATAGGAACAGCAAATCAAACAATACCAGGAAATACAACAGATACTGGATACACAACAGGAATCTTTATAAAAAATCAAACTGAAAGTTATTTAGAACTAGCAACAGGAGAGTTTAAGGCAAATACAAGTAACCAAACAATAACTTTTAATTTAAAAATTCAATTTCCAGATACTGGTGAAAATCAAGATAGTGAAAAAGGAGCAAGCTTTACTGGAAATATTGTTGTAAATTATGAAAATGAAACAGGAGTAGATTATATAACAAAA
>CAKOXI010000060.1 GCA_934130045.1 uncultured Bacilli bacterium
GTTCAAAGTTATAATTTAATAGAGGAAAATGACAAAATAATGGTTTGTATAAGCGGTGGTAAAGATTCATTTTTAATGGCAAAATGTATTCAAGAATACTCTCGCCACGGAAAAATTAATTTTGAGGCATACTATGTAGTTATGGATCCTGGTTATAATGAATATAATAGAGATTTTATTATTGATAATGCGAAAATTTTGAATGTTCCTATAGAAATATTTGAAAGCAATATTTTTGATGTTGTTTCTAAAGTTGATTCAAAAAGCCCTTGTTATTTATGTGCTAAAATGAGAAGAGGATATTTATATAGTAAAGCTCGTGAATTAGGATGTAATAAAATTGCTTTAGGACATCATTTTGATGATGTAATAGAAACAACCCTTTTATCTATGTTTTATGCATCTGAAGTTAAAACAATGCTCCCTAAATTAAAAAGCGATAATTTTGAAGGATTAGAGTTAATAAGACCACTTTATTTAGTTAAAGAAAATGATATTATATCTTGGAGAAATACTAATGAATTAACATTTATCAATTGCGCCTGTAGATTTACAGAAGGTTGTTCTTTAATTAATGATGGAACAAGTAAAAGAAAAGAGATAAAAGAACTTATAAAGAATTTAAGAAAAATAAATAAAAATATAGATTATAATATTTTTAAAAGTTTAGATAATGTTAACTTAAATTGTATTTTAGGATTTAAACAAAATGGAATATATAAAAGTTTTCTTGATGACTATAATAAATAGTAAATTATAAAATAAATTACAAAACGACATAATTTTTTATGTTGTTTTTTTATAATAATACTGGTGATAAAATGAAAATTTATATTGATTATGTTTTATTTATAAATTTTGTGTTTGATTTATTATTATTACTCGGTGTATCAACTGTTTTAAAAAGAAATACTAATATTAATAGAATAATAATAGGCGCATTTTTTGGAAGTTTAACTATACTTTTACTATTTATTAAAATAAATAACTTAGGATTATTCTTATTCAAATTTATAATTAGTGTTTTTATGATTATAATTTCATTTGGATATAAAAATATAAAGTATTTTTTTAAAAACTTATTATTTTTATACATATTGGGTTTTATATTAGGTGGTGTTTTATACGGAATTAACAATCAATTCTCTTATAAAAGTGTTGGATTAGTTTTTATAAATAAAGGAATAAGTATAAATATAATTTTTATTTTGATAATATCACCTATAATTATTTATTTTTATACTAAGGAGATGAAAAATTTAAAAAATAATTATAATAATTACTATAAAATTAGAATAAATTTAGAGAATAAGGAATATAAATTTATAGGTTTTTTGGATACGGGAAATAAATTAAAAGATCCGTATTTTAACCGGCCGATTATTTTATTAAATAAGGATAAAATAGATATTAAAAATTCTAAAAAAATTCTAATACCTTATCAAACAATTACAGAAAATGGATTATTAGAATGCGCTAAAATCGATAAAATTTATATTGAAAATGTTGGAATTAGAAAAAATATTTTATTAGGATTTATAAAGGATAATATAACTATTGATGGAGTTGACTGTATTATACAAGAAAAATTATTGGAGGGATAAAATGTTTCATAAAATACTTAATTTTTTTATTAAAATCTTTAATGTAGAAAATAATATATTTTTTGTTGGAAGTGCTGATAAACTACCAGAACCATTATCAAAAGAAGATGAAATAAAATATGTTGAATTATCTATGAATGGAGATATACTTGCCCGTGAAAAATTAATTGAGCATAACTTACGTCTTGTTGTTTTCCTATCAAAAAAATATGAAAATACAGGTGTTGATTTAGAAGATTTAGTAAGTATTGGAACTATTGGGTTAATTAAGGGAGTAAATACATATAAGCTTGATAAAAATATAAAACTTGCAACATATGCATCACGTTGTATTGATAATGAAATATTAATGTTTTTAAGGAAAAATAAAAAAAGAAAAACAGAGGTTAGTTTTGAAGATAATTTAAGTTATGATTCAGAAGGAAATGAACTTCATTTAGAAGATATATTAGGTACAGAAAATGATATAGTAACAAAAGGTATTGAGGAAGAAAATGATAAAAAAATATTATATGAAGAAATTAATAAATTAAATGAACGTGATAGGCAAATAATGGTTTTACGTTATGGACTCTTTAATAATGAGGAATTAACACAAAAGGATGTTGCTAACTTATTAGGAATTAGTCAGTCATATATATCAAGAATTGAAAAGAAAGTTATTAAAAGAATTCAAAATATGACTAAAATATAAATAAAGATTTTAAAAATATATTTGTATATATTTTTTTTTATGATATAATCCTGACTTTGACAGTTGTTGAATAGAAAAAACTCCAAATGCCTTATTTTTAAAGGGTTAATGGAGTT
>CAKOXI010000061.1 GCA_934130045.1 uncultured Bacilli bacterium
GAATATATGATAAATAAAAAAAATTTATGGTTTTTAACATTATTTAGTTTAATATTAGTTTTAAGTGTATATTACATAACAATGCCGTCAGAATTGCTTTTAAATAATGGATATTTGAATGATACGATAGTATCTAAAACAGATGATGAAAATGATGATGTTAAGGTAAGTGTTGAAGAAAGTGAAATTTTAGTGGCTTTAAGAGTTGAGGCTGATGAACAGATGATGAATGAACTGGATGAATTAAAGGGAATTTTAACTAATGTTGAATCAACTGTTGAAGATAAAAATAATGCCTTTGAACAAATGAAATCTTTAAATGCATCAAAAAGTGAAGAAGAAAAATTAGAAAATATTATTAAAGAAAAGTATAAATTAGATTCTTTTGTAAAGAAGGATGGAGATCAAATTCGTGTAGTTGTAGCGAGTGATAAACATGATATTACGTTAGCTAATAATATTATGAGAACTGTTCAGGAATTATATGAAAGTAAAATGTATATATCTGTTAAATTTCAAAAATAGTTAACCGCTATTTTTTTTATTATGTAGGATAATATATGACACTTAAATTTATGTTCTACATAGAATATGATTGAAGAAATATAAACCACCCAACTTAGGAAGTGAGGGAAACATGAAAAAAAGTATTTTAACAAAAAGAGAAAAAGAAGTTTTTGAGTTACTTATAAAAAATGAATCAACTAAAGATATTGCTGTATCTTTAAAAATAAGCGAAAAAACAGTTAGAAATCATATTTCAAATGCAATGCAAAAATTGGGCGTAAAGGGTCGTGCTGGAGCAGTTGTTGAGCTTTTAAAACTTGGAGAAATTTCATTATAAAACGTATTAAAATACGTTTTTTTTCATATTATTATTTAGAGGTGGAAAAATGTTAAAAAGATTTTGGGTTAAGAGAATATTTATATCAACATCTATATTATTTGCGATATTACTTTTATATATTATTCCATCAACTGATAAAATTGATTTAACTGGAAGTTTAAATCAAGAATTATTATATGTTGATAATACTGTTAATACTAATGAAATATTTTTGCTTGATAGTTATAATTATTTAGCTCGTACTAGTGTGGTAGTAGTTGAAACTGATGTGGAAAAAAAGGCAGAAGAACTTATAAATATTTTAATACGTGGTGGAAGTGGAGAGAGTAAAGTTCCCAATGGATTTAAAGCTGTTTTACCAAGTGAAACTAAATTACTAAGTCTTGAATATAAAGATGGAGTTCTAAAAGTAAATTTTAATAATGAAATACTGGATGTAAATGAGAAAGATGAAGAAAAAGTAATAGAAGCACTTATTTATACTTTAACTAGTATTGATGGAGTAGAAAATATAATAGTTTATATTGATGGTAATATTTTAAATAAATTACCAAAATCAAAGATTAATTTACCTAGTGTATTAAACAGAAAATATGGTATTAATAAAGAATATAATTTGGAAAGTACTAATAACATTTGTAATGTAACTGTTTATTATGTAAATAAATATAATGATGATATTTATTATGTACCAGTTACAAAGTATATGAATGATGATAGGGAGAAAGTTAAAATAATTATTGATGAATTAACTAGTTCATCAATATATAATAGTAATTTGATGAGTTATTTAAATAGTAATACAAAATTATTGGCAGCAACGGAAACAATTGATAAGTTAGATTTAAATTTTAATTCATATATTTTTAATGATTATGATGAAAAGGATATTTTGGAAGAAGTAATTTATACAATAGGTTTATCTATAAGAGATAATTATGATGTGAAAGAAGTTAATATTTTTGTAAATGATGAAGAAATTGTAAAAAGTGTATTAAAAACTATTGAATAAGTTTAATATTTGGTGTATAATTTTAAGTGTTCTTGGGAGCACTTGTCTCAGTAGCTCAGCTGGATAGAGCAATGCCCTTCTAAGGCAGCGGTCGGGGGTTCGAATCCCTCCTGGGACACCACTTAGAAATAAAAAGCCTTTTAAAATAAAGGCTTTTTTTATGTCATTTTTTCAAAAAACTCCCAAAAAACTCCTAAACAGCAAATTTATCTATTTTATTATTTTTTTATTTTGAATATTATGAATTTTGTAATACGTTAATTTTTATTAATACTTTTATCAAATGCATTCAAAATTTTTAAATATGTAGCTTTATATATAGCACTTATTTAGTAATAATTGTTCAACCTTGTAAATGTCAATTACTTTTTGGACAAAAATGTTAATTTCAAAGTTGGACACTTTTATAATGGATAGAGGGAGAAA
>CAKOXI010000062.1 GCA_934130045.1 uncultured Bacilli bacterium
AGGATAACTTACAATTATTAGAGGTTTACTTATGTTTATGTGTTTTTCTAGTGGTGATAGATATACTGTGGCTAAATCCTGTTTGTATCATTTAAAAAATTTCGGAATAAATGTGTGGTATGACTATCATGAATTAATACTAGGTGATGGTAAAAAAGAAAAAAATTTTGAATATGCTATAAAGAATAATCAATATTTTTTAATATTGTATAGTAATAATCTGTTTAAAAGTCCATGCGCAATTGAAGAAGAAAAAAGAATTTTTAATGAATTAAATACACGAAATATAACTATTTTTCCCTTGCTGTACAATATAAAGTTTACGGAATTGCCTATATCTTATCAAAATAAATTAGAAAATTATATATATAATGAAGTTGATGATACAAAAGGAACATTATCTTCAATTAATCAAATTGTAACGAAGATTTTAATAGATAAAATAAACAAAACAATGTACGATAAGACCCCTACTTTATCAAATTATAGTAAAAAGAATCTTAGTGATGATTATATAAAACAATTATTAGATACTTATAACCATATATCTGATGAAAATTTCAATGCACGAATAACAATGTTGTTCGCTATTTATTATTATATAAAATGCAATTATGGAATTGATCAAAAAATAAATTATGTGTATAAAATAATTGAGTATTTATTTGCTTTCACAAAGCTAAACATAGAGCATAATCATAAAGAATTGATTATAGCAGAATTATCTATGATAATTCTGCTTGACACTATTTTTTAAATTTTCATTAATTATTGAAAGAATTATTCTTGACAGTATTTTAGGATCATTTTCGTTTTCAAGAGCGTTTATGTATTTTTCTAAATAAGGATATTTAATAAGATTGTTTTTTACATCTTCAAGTATTATTCTTGCTGTTCCACCAGTACTACCAATAGGTATAATAATTCTATTAGGATTATTTTTTGTAATTTTATATTCTTCAAACATTCCGCTTTCTTTACTACCTGAACCATACAAAAAAATTGAAAAATTTGTTTTTTCTATCATAAAAGTTCTATGATTTGTTTTATCTTCATTAGATAAATGCTCATTAAAAGGAAACATTTGTAAATGTCTCCTAAAATTAATTACATTTTCTTCTATCATTAATTTTGTTGCTTCAGAAGCGATATAATAACCAATTTTATTACCATACCCATTGACTATAGTAAAACCGTTATTATAAAGTGTTCGAGTAATTATTTTACATAATTCATCTATTTCATACAGTTTTTTTTCGTCTTTTCCTTGATATGACCCAGAAATAAAAACATTTCTTTGATTAGTATAATAGTTAATTTCCGTTAATATTTCAGAAATTTCATTATAATCATCAATTAACAAAACATCTATTTGATATCTATTTTCTAAATCAGCAATATAATTTTTAAAATCTTTAGATTGAGAATTTTTAATTATTGTAAAATGGTGTGGCTGATTATTGTTAAAAGCTCTTCCTAATTCTGAAATACAAGGTAATACTAAAGAATCTGTAAAACTATATCCTAAAAAAAGAAAAGTTTTTGTTATTAATTCTCTTTTGAAAAAAGCTAAATAATAATGATGATTTTCATGATATTTTTCTAAATCACTTTTTGTAATTACCGCATTTTGAATATCCCTTATATCACCGTTAAGCTTAAATATATTAACATTTTTGTTTAAATCACAGCCAATTAAATCAGATTCTTTACTAATAATATTTGTTATTTTACCTATTTTTGATAGGTTATTTTCAAGGACTTGATCGAAATTCGTAGTCCATATAGAATTACATTGCATTAACGATAATTGATCAAGAGCTTTTGACGACACTAAAATCCTATTTATTTCTTTTCCAACCTTTTTATATAATTCATTTGTGCCAAATCTATTTGCATAAAATTGGGCAATATCGTAAATTTGATATTTAGTATTTTCGATATTAATATCCATTTCTTCAGCTAGTGGTAAAAAAAGATTTTTCCATGAAGGTAATCCCGCATCCACACTCATTCCGGCTCCTAAAAAAATAGCAGCACTATTATTTTTGCATTTTTCAGCGAATTTTTTTACGAACTCTTCTCTTTTTATCATACTTTCACATCCAATAATTAATAATTGTAAGTTATCCTCTATTCATTATCTTTAGCCAAAGTCAGAATACATTTCTGCCAACTAGAAAGAACTAC
>CAKOXI010000063.1 GCA_934130045.1 uncultured Bacilli bacterium
TAAATAGTCATTTGTTAAATTATAATTTAACTTCATGTTAATTATACTATTTTTTTGATTTATTGTCAATTTAATTCTCCATTCTACCAAGTTCTATTTATGATATACTAAATAAAAATTCAAAATCCTTTTTTTTACAAAAAAAAGTTCAAATTAATGAACCTTTAAGCAAAATATCTATCATACCAAACTAAAAATACATAAATTGTCCAAACTTTCCTACTATTATCATACTTACCAGCTCTATGATCATCTAATAATTTGACAATTTCTTCAGTATTAAAGAAGTCATTGGCTTTTAAAAATCTAGATTTAATTTTATTATAAATATCATCTTCTTTAATCCAATTTCTAATTGGAACTGGAAAACCTAATTTTTTCTTACTAGAAACCTTATCCTCTAACACTTCACTAGCAACACGTCTAAAGCACTTTTTTGTAGTATTTTTATCAACCTTATATTTTGTTGGAATATGTCTTGCATAATCAATAACTATTCTATCTAAGTATGGTACTCTTACTTCTAGTGAATTAGCCATACTCATTTTATCAGCTTTTAATAAGATATCTCCTATTAACCAAAAATTAAAATCAATATACTGCATTTTTGTAACTTCATCTTTATCTTTAACTTTCTCATAATATTTTTTAGTAAATTGTTGATAACCATTTTTATATGGTTTATAAGCTAAAATTTTTTTTACTTCTTTATTATTAAATATAAAAGCATTACCAACATATCTATCCTCTAATTTTTGACCACGTCTAATTAAAAAATTAATTCCTCTTTTATGTTTAAAAATACTAGCACAACTTCCTATTAATTTTCTAATAGGGTATGGAATTTTATAATACCAAGCCCATGTATATGGTTCAGAATAAATATTATATCCTCCAAAAATTTCATCTGCACCTTCCCCAGATAATGCAACCTTAACATTTTGCGATGCGATATTTGCAACAAAATAAAGCGCTATACAAGAAGGATCCGCTAATGGTTCATCCATATAATACATGATATCTGATATTTTATCAAAATATTCTTCCTTAGTTATAGTTTTATTTATATTTTGTGTATTTATTTTTTTAGACAAATCTAATGCATAATCAATTTCACTATATTGTTTATTTTCAAATCCTACAGTAAATGTTTTATCAACATTACTTAATGTCGCAATTAAAGATGAATCTACACCACTTGATAAAAATGATCCAACCTCAACATCACTAATTTTATGAGCTTTTATAGAGTCATCCAAATGTTCTCTAATACCCTTTTCCCAATCTTCTAATGATTTAGAATCATCAACATCAAATTCTAATTCATAATACTTAGTTATTTCTATTTTTCCATCCTTATATTTTAAATAATGTCCAGGACGTAATTTATAAACATTTTTAAAAAATGTATCCTCGCCAACACTATATTGAAAAGTTAAATAGCTTTCTAGCATTTCTACATTAAGCTCTTTTTTAAAATTAGGGTGCGCTAAAAAACTTTTTATCTCTGATGAGAATAATAACTCATCATCAGTTTTATAGTAATAAAATGGTTTTATACCATAAAAATCACGTGCTGCAAATAATTCTTTACTATTTGTATCATATATAACAAAAGCAAACATACCACGTAATTTAGGTAATAATTCTTCTCCATATTCTTCATAACCGTGAAGTAACACTTCAGTATCAGTTTCTGTTTTAAAAACATGTCCACATTTTAAAAGTTCATTTCTTAATTCTTCATAATTATATATTTCACCATTAAAAACAATTACTTTAGTATTATCTTCATTATAAATTGGTTGAGAACCATTATTTAAATCTATTATACTAAGTCTACGAAAACCTAAAGCAACATTTTCATCACAAAAATATCCATCGCTATCAGGTCCCCTATGCTTAATCATATCAGCCATATCTTTAATAATTTTTTTCTTATTTTTTTCTTTATCTACAAATCCTACAAAACCACACATATAAATACCTCCATTATATACACCTATTTTAGCACATAAAATTATAAAATTCTATATTTTATGAATAGATTAAAATAATTTTATCATTATATTATATAAGGAGATGACATATGGAAATTAATATTAGAAAAAATATTGAAAATAAC
>CAKOXI010000064.1 GCA_934130045.1 uncultured Bacilli bacterium
TTTTGCTTGAGCAACATCAATAATATCTAGATGATTTTTTCCATCTATTTCTTCTGCTGTGGGAATTGTAAAATCATTCATCTGTATTTATCCTTTCTAAGCTATTTTTTTTAACACAATTAAATAATCCTAGTTAAGCGTTATATTTAATTTCTTATTTTGACCTTTTAATTTTAATTCAGCTATTTTTTCTAACCTTGCCTCATCGCCATGAGTCCATAATAAATCAAATGTTGCTAATAACTCTTTACCTAATTTTGATACGAAGTCTCTTATTACTTCTATATTTTCCTCATCTACTAAGGATAAATTAACTATAGTAATGTATTTTTTTGAAGTATCCATTTGTAAATCGTAATCGGTATAGTTTCCATTTAAAACGTCTTCGATACTTATTACTCTTTGCGTGCAAAAAGCAATAAAATCACTAGTTAAATCTTCACCAATTAAGGACCTTAACATTTCCGGTTTTCTAGTTACATATAAAACCTTGGAAGCCATTTCCCATTTTCTTGGGTCAGCATTAGGCTTTTTGCCATCGTAACGAGTTCTTAAGACATCCTTACCAAATGCATTATTATATGCAACGTAAGCATATATGGCTGGATGAATTTTAGAAGGATTCTCTCGCTTCTGATAATCAAGTAATTCACAATTTTTATCCGACATCATTGCCCATTTTAACCAGTCATCAGTGGCTGTATTAATATAAACGTGAGCAAAGCGATTAAATAAAGGCTCAGCCATTGCATTGGCTGCCAAAGAATCATCTAAGTCATTGCCAGCCGCAACAATTCTTGCATTTTCCGGAAGTTTCCAGATACCATTTACTTCGCCATCCAAAATGATATTAAATGCCATGCCTTGAATACTAGGTAGAGCATTAGTTAATTCATCAAAGAAAACAAGGTGAAGTTTATTAGGTTCTTTTTCACACTTTTCTTGTAATTTTTTATACCAAGTTGGGGGAACATCAAGCATTTCACCAGTACTGGCATTATAGACACTTTTGCCATTTAGGCTGTCCGGAGTAGCATTTCTTAAATATAGAATTACACAATCTGGATCTAGTTGTTTTACTCTACTTGATTTGCCATCACTACTTCTGCCATGTAAAAATACTGATATATTACTTAGTAAAGCACCTTTAATAATATCTTCCTCACTTACTTTAGAAAAATCTAAATTATATAATTGATAATCTTTAATGGCTTTATCATTTATTAGAAGTAATTCATCATTCAAACCTTGAGTTAACTCGTTAGCAAAGCAAATGTTCAAATACATATAAAGCCTTGTCTCTTCAAAGGCATCAAAATTAGGATTATCAGCAAATTGAATACCAGAGAATAATAATTTTTCACTTAACATTATATGTTTTTCTGTATCTAAAAACCAAATTACTGGTTCAACACATACCCAAACATATTCTCCAGTTTCACACTTTTGACCACTAGCCAATCTACAATTAGCATTAACATGTTTTCTTACGTATCTTTCTCCAGTTTGAAAAATATATTCTTCATTAGTTCCTCGTAAAAAGACATTTTCACCGTCATCAGGTTTTCTGGAATCAAAAGTGTAATAATTACCGGTTCTTTTCATTTTTCCAATATCGTAAGCTTTATCTAATATCCTTCCAAAATTTAGAGAAACTGCAGTCTGAGGATAAAAACCATATTGTACTTTAAATATGGTTTTAGAACCAGTTTTAAATTTCCGCTTTAATTCTTTTTCAATGCTTGTTGGGACATTATAAACCACTCTGGTACCATTTATTCGTTGACAACCTAATTCAATATTGACTCTGCCGTTAGTATCAGCCACACAAGCAAGATGTTTGTCAGTGC
>CAKOXI010000065.1 GCA_934130045.1 uncultured Bacilli bacterium
GTCAAGATAGTCGCAATTGCATAAACTCTTTATAGAGTCGATGGTGATAGGGTGCATCTGATAATCGTCCATTTTTTCTTTTTCTTTTCCGTTTCTTTTGCAAATATACATAATTTTGGTTGAATTGTCAACAGAAAAGGGCAAGAATGTGATAATTATTGGTCGATTTATCTTTTGCCAATGATATAATCGTCAAAATACTTAGGCTTACCATCTATGCCAAACAACTTTTTCAAAAGTCGTTTTCGTTTTTTAGAAATCTCAGGTAAAGAATACCCCAATAGAATTGCGATATCTTTGGGTCTTACATGGATTCTAATCAATAAACATATTGCAAAATCAACGTCGGACAAAGTTCCTTTAGTATTTATTTTTTGATGAAATGTTGGAAATACAGTTTCGGTTGCTATTGCTAATTCTTTTATCTCTTCTATTTTTAAATACCTCTTTTCATTCAATGCGTTTAATATGTGCTGATATGCTTCAGAAGCAAATATTTGAGATAGTGCCTCGTCCTCGTTGCTTTCAAGCATTTTTAATCTTATATCAGCTTTTTCATATTTCTCATTTAGTTTTTCTATTTGTATGTTCATTTTTGCGATTTTATGTTCATTCTCTTCTTTTACTCCAATTATATCTAGGTCTTTCTCTATAATACGTTTTTCCCAATATTTATATAAACATATTAGTACGACGATGGATAAAATCAATGTTATTATTTCTATAATAATGAATTTACTTTTCTTTTTCTCTATGTTATGGTTGTAACATTTGCTGTTGTGTTTGTTCATCAGTTCATATAGCAAATCGGTGTCTTGGCTTTCCTCCATCTTGATTCCTAACTCTGACGAAAGCTTTGAATATTTAATAATGGAGTCTGCTATGCCTAATTTTGAGTACAACTTCTCTAGCCCACATGCTGAAGAAAATTGGTTGTGTATATCTTTCCCGTAGTATTGTTCTTTATAGAAATAGTATTTGGCAGAATCAAGATAGTTCTTCCATAGCATATACTCCCCTTTGAAATAGTAAAAAATCTCGTTTCCTGGCATTGTATTGCCATCTACAACATTTCCAGACAATTGTTCATATAGATCTATTGCTTGTTTTAATCCTTTATAATCTCCATTTTCTAAAAAGCCATACATATTTGCTCCTATTGTCATAGCCGCCTCTTTGGTATATCCATGACGATAGAATTCTTTAGCAAAATAATTATTACTTGCTATCGCAGAGTCTATTTCTTCACGTATATAATATGCATAGCATTTATGGCATCCAATTCTTAGAGCATCTATAGTGTCTTTTGCCTTATATGCATAGTATATGCCTTTGTTCAAAGACCTTAGCATTTCATCACTTAACATGTTTCTATATTCTATATCAGCCTTTTGACCATAAATCTTATACATAGTAGAAAAGGTGCTAGTATCTTGGCTTGTCTCAAAGATGTCTATAGCTTCAAGCAAACAATCCATTTGTTTTTCTGTATTTCCTAAGTCTCGATACACGCATCCTAATAGATAATGAGCTTTTATTCTTTTATTTGTATTTCCGAATCTATCATAATAGTTTGTAACTTCTAGCATTACACTATCTGTCTTAAAACCTACATACTCTTTGTTTTGTGCATCTGCATATAGCAAATTCATAAATATTCTGTCGGCTTTAGGCATGAATTCGTTATGCTGCTCATATATATTCAACATATTAATCCTTAATTCCGCAACTGTTTCAATAAATCGCTTGTTGGACTCAAAATTGTCATTATGGTGTCTTGAGGCTTTATTTG
>CAKOXI010000066.1 GCA_934130045.1 uncultured Bacilli bacterium
ACTTCTGCTTCTGGAGCAACTTTTTCTTCCTCAACTACTTCATCTTTTTTTTCTACTTCTTCAGTAGGTGTGATTTTATTATTGTCTTCCATTTTTCACCTCGCAATTATTAATTAATAATATCACATTTATAGCAATACTTCAATCAAACAAAAGCACAGTTAATACAATTAAAAATAATCAATAAAAAAAGACAAAATTTAACAAATAAATTAATTTTTAAAGAACTGTATTAAGCCATTCTATCGGACGTAAAGCATATTTTTTTATCATATGATTAATTAATAAAGCATTCTTTTGCATTCTTTTTTTTCCATTCTTATTCAATTCAAAAAATTCTTTAGAAATATTCTTTTTAATATTATATTGATCTTCTAAAAGATCAAATGTGTAAGTTGGAAAAAGCAATCTGGCAATAAATAATGATAAATCTGTTTTGCTAAAATTCAATTTTTCAAAAAAATCAAATAATTCTTTTTCCTTAATTTCATTAATTTTATATAAAAAAGACAAATCTCTACAAGCAGTATCCTGAATGAAATTAAATGGATTAAAAATATCTATAGAACGCATACTTTCAATTCTTTTATGCACTAAAGTTAGATTAGGTATTGAATCTCCGTAATCTTTTTTTATATCTGCTAAATATTGAATAGCATTGCTTGCTAAACCAATAGCATAAATAGATTCAACATTTACAATTTGAAAAGCATAGTCATCTATTTTTGTTTCTCCTAAATATTTTTCTTCAATTAAAGAGAGCTTTTCTTCCCATAAATCAATTAAATTAGATATAGTGTAATTTGTCTTTTTTATATATTGACTACCATGTTCAATAATATAGATTATCGCATTGAAGTTATATACATCCTTTTTTGCTGCTATCAACGAAACATTACCAAATTCATTTTCAGTCACCAAAGTATGATTTCTAGATTCAACTATAAAAGATTTAACTGAAAAAGGTAGTGTTTTTTTCAATTCATTCAATGCAAAAGATAATTCACGGACTTCATCTTCACTTTTCTCATGTGCAACCAAACGAAAATCATATCCTTCAAAGGAAAATTCATTGACATCTTTTTCAAGAAGATAACCATATTGATCATAAATAAAAGATCTCATCAATTAATAATATGTAGCATAAAAAAAATTATACAATTTGTAAGCGTTTTTTAATTTATTTTTTTAATCAACTCCTATAATATTTCAGTTATGAAAAAAATATTAAATTTATTTAAAAAAAATAAGACTTTAATCACATTAGCGCTTCCAATATTTTTGGAATTATTTTTCCAGTTTTTAATTGGCGTAATCGATTCAATTCAAATTTCATTCGATCAAGATGCTGTTTCAGCAATAAATCAAACTAATGCTGTCATAAATGTTATAAATCTAGTATTCGCAGTATTAGGTACAGCTTCAATAATTTTAATTACACAATTTAAAGGAATAAAAGATGAAAAAAATGTCAACAAAATTTATTGTCTTTCCTTCTACTTTAATCTTATAGTTGGAATAATCATATCTTTCATTCTCGTTTTTGGTGCAAAAACTATATTTAATTTGATGGGCGTTGAAGAAAGATATATAGATAAAGCTGTAATC
>CAKOXI010000067.1 GCA_934130045.1 uncultured Bacilli bacterium
CAGTTAATCTAACGCAAGTTAAACCAGTATCAACAATATCTTCAACAATTAATACATCCTTATTTTTAATATCTAATGAAGTAGCATTTGTTATTCTAACATTTCCACTAGTATCAGTTGTTTTTCCAATATAACTTGAAGCACGAATAAATTCAAAAGTATTATCAACATCTAATTTTTTTACTAAGTCAGAGAAAAATAAAATGGCACCTTTTAAAGTGCAAAGCAAAACTATTTCTTTTCCCTTATAATCTTGGCTAATCTCTTTAGCGAGTTCAAGAGTTCTTTTTTGAATATCTTCTTCGGTAAATAATACTTTTTCCATCAAATCTTCTGGGTACATTGTTAACCTCCAAAAAACATTATTTATATTACCATAACAAAAAATTAATTAAAAGCTAATAAAAGCGTTTTTATAAATAATGTAAATTGAAAAAATATAATATATAAAAATAAATTGAATACAATTTTAATTATTATCAATAAATATAAATTAATTTTTTCCTTTCCTAAATCAATGTTTCATCAGCAACAATTTCTCTTATAGAAAATAAAGTTATTTAAACATTTGATTTTAGTATTCTTACTTTGATTTATTTATAAATTCTTTCGCACTTTTTAAAATTAATATTTCTGGATTATTTTCAATCAATTTTTTCTATTTCAATCCATTGTTTTTTTGAATATGGAAATACATTAATTTTAATTAATTGCTCATTAGATAAATATAAATTCATAAATAGCATAGTCTAAATAGGATATGCATCATGCGTTATATATTTAAATTCAATAAATTCGATATCCGTCAAATTAACACTTATTTCGTGTTGAAAGCATAAAGATTTTGGTGCAAAATTCTTTTTCACATTAATTTTTTCTTTATTAATAGTTAATGTACCTATGGCTCTTATACCTGTTGTTAAATACATATAATAAGAAAAAATTAACCAAAATAATACCCAAAATAAAATTGTCCAAAAATTTTTTCAATTATAAAATATATAGTAAATAAATATGGTATAAACATAAAAACATATTTGAAATTGCAACAATACTTTTACCAATATATTTTTTAACAATATCTTGAGCTTGTATCTAATTTAACTCCTTCAAAAAATTTTGCATTATCATCAAAAGCATTTTTATAATATTTCTATTCATTCATTGAAAATTCACTTTCCTTGATTCTTATTCATATCTTTTATAATTTAAATTAGTTATACTAATTCGTATTAGGAGAAAATATGAACAAAGAACAAAATGTAACTTTTATAAATAAATTTGCAAATTATATAGGTCTGTTAATTATATCAATATGCGTTGCTCTTGGAGTATTTGCTATTACAAATACCAAAAATAATGATTCACTTTCAAATCAATTCTCTTCTGAATTATTTAATATTAATAGTTCAAAAGTTCAACAAAGCTTTACAGATTTAGGAATTGTCAATAGAAATATTCCTAAAGATACAAAAAATGAAGGAATATGCTTACGTTATCCTAAATATGGGACTAGTTTAGAAAATATCACAGAAGAAGAAAAGGATAATTTAATCAAAGAATCTAGTTTGATCTTTCCAGGTACCAACACATATACTT
>CAKOXI010000068.1 GCA_934130045.1 uncultured Bacilli bacterium
CTTCAAAATATAAAAAATATAATAGAGATACAAGTGCTACTGGAGGAGATGATTTTGAATTTTTATTAATGTATGATATGAGCACAAGTAATAAAGTTTTTAAATCAAGTGAATATAAACTATGGTTTCAGTCTTTTAATCCATTATCAACTAATGAAAATAGTACAAATGCTAGTAATGTAAAAATTATAAAGAAACCAAATAGTGACAACAAAAATTTTAATGGTATGGCACTAGCTAATTTGGGTGGAAGTACGTATCTTAATGGAGATTTTGCTGGAACTTGGTATAATGCGGTTTGTTTATATAATTTATGGAATAGCGGTATACTAGCAGGTAATGATACAGCAGCTGCTCAATGTTTATTATTTGTTAGAGTAAATTAAAAATTTAATATTATAAGTTATAAAAAATTACCCCTTGAATACATTTAATTAAAAGATGTACAAAGTAAACAGGGGGTATTTTTTATGGAAAATTACGAAATATATCAAGATATCGCTAAAAGAACTCAAGGAGATATCTATATAGGAGTAGTAGGACCAGTAAGAACTGGAAAATCAACATTTATTAAAAGATTTATGGATACGCTTGTCTTGCCTAACATTAATGACGAATACGTAAAGCAAAGAGCTATGGATGAGCTTCCGCAATCAGCCGCAGGCAGAACAATTATGACAACCGAACCAAAATTTATACCTGAAGATGCGGTAGAACTAACAATGAGCGATAATATCAAAATGAAAGTAAGGCTCATTGACTGCGTTGGATACATAGTTCCGAGTTCGGTGGGGTATATTGAAGATGAACAACCGAGAATGGTTATGACACCGTGGTATGACGAAGAAATACCCTTTAATATGGCGGCTGAAATCGGTACTAAAAAGGTGATTACCGAACATTCAACAATAGGTTTGGTTGTAACGACAGACGGCACAATTACTTCAAAACCGAGGGAAGAAAACGAGGAAGCGGAAGAAAGGGTAATTGACGAACTTAAATCACTCGATAAACCGTTTATCGTTCTTATGAATACCGATAATCCTAAGTCACCTAACGCAATAGCGCTTTGCACATCGCTTACGGATAAATACGGTGTACCGGTTATTCCTGTCAACTGCCTTGAAATGACCGAACAAGAGATAAACGATATTTTATCTGATATTCTTTATGAATTTCCTGTGTGTTCGGTCGGTATTCATTACCCGAGCTGGATAAATAATCTAAGCCACGACAATTATTTAAAAGCATCACTTTACACTTCAATTAAGGAAAATGTATCAACTGTAACAAATATAAGAAGTGTGGGCACATTCAGTGAAAAACTTAAAGAAAACGAATATATTGAATCAATCAATATAAATTCACTTGACTTGTCAACCGGTAAAATCATTATAAAGATTTATGTTGATAATAAATATTTTTATAAAATTCTTTCGGATAGCTGTAATGTTGAGATTAATGATGAAAAAGAAATGATGTCGCAGTTTATAAATCTTATCAATATGAAAAAACAATACGAAAGGTTTGGCAAAGCACTTAGT